>JADFZZ010000025.1:274-78006 GCA_015232315.1 SAR324 cluster bacterium
TTTTCCCGGAACATCAGGACAAGAAAGTCTATGGCATTCTCGCCGGAGTGGATGTTTCCCGTGATGTCAAAAAAAGAGCCGCGCAGGAAGGCGTCTATTTGGCGCTGATTCATGATGACCTGTTTGACCTCAAGGTTCCCGCACATTTCCAGCCCAGAGCGATCACCGCCCCCATTGCCAATCCGTATTGATTTTACTCTGCACTCGGCAGGATTCAGTCACGGATGGTAACAGGCAAACCATTCCGGATGCGTAATCCAGTCCTGTCTAAATTCTTCCAGTTTCTGGATGGTGCCAATGTCCTTCCAGTAGCAAGAGCCTGTGTTGAAGCAGCGAACAGGGTATTTCATATGACTGAGGCGGAGGTAAGTGTCGATGATGGAAAAAGAGCCTGATTCAGTCATGACAGGGAAAATTGAGGGTGAAATGACATGAATGCCGCTGAAGCCTGCTTCATACACCTTTCCTTCCGGAGGACGCGTCTGCACCCGGAGATCTTTTTTATAATAGTGAATGCCGCACAGAAAACCGGACTCATCCACGAGCAGGCGTGTTTGGGTTTCTCGTTCCTGAACACAGAGAGTGGCAAGATTCTGTGCTTGCAGATGATACTGATAGGCCTGCTTTAAATCGGCATTGCAGAAAATGTCGGCATTGTGCAGAAAAAATGGGGAATCGTCCCAGAAATCAAGGGTTTTAAGCAGTCCACCGCCTGTTCCCAGAATTTCCTCTTCATGCGAAGTTTCGATTTTCAGTCCATCGGCCGGACGGTTTTTCAGATATTGCTTGATTTGATCCGCAAGATAATGCGTATTAAGGATGACGGAGGTGACTCCCAGATATTTTAACCGCTGAATCGTCCATTCCAGAGCTGGAATATTGTCCACAGGCACCAGTGCCTTGGGAAGTGCTAATGTGATCGGTTGAAGTCGTGTGCCTTTGCCAGCGGCAAGAATCATGGCTTTCATAAGAAGGACTCCTCTTTTATTACCTGAAATCTGGCTTGTTCAGGGCTTGGTCAGATAAAGACAATTGTCAAAACGTCGATCGTTTTATGGGAGATCGTTATGTTAAAAAAAGTAGCTACGCGCACCATTGATGACCTGTTGTTTGATTTTTCTCCGCACAAAACCAAAGATATCAAACTTCGGGAGTTGTGTGAACGGATTTATTCGCTCTTTCAGCAATGTGCTTCTCCTAGTGGAAAAAATCTGGTGGAGGTTCTGGAAGACATCAATGAAACGCATTATCAGTATATTTTTGAAAAAATATGCCAGCATGTGCGGCAAAAGTATTATCATTCGCTGTCAGACGGTTTGAAGCAGAATCGAAGCTATGTCAAGGAATATGAAAATGAGTTTTTTCTGGCAAACTATCAGTCTTTACGAGACATTCTGGGGTTGTTCAAACTCCATGAAAACCATAAACGAATGCCAACCTATCTTCAAAAACGGGTTTCTGAAAAGATGGTCACAACCCTGTATGAAGAAATTATTCCCAAATCAAGAATTCTGTATACACATCG
Source organism: SAR324 cluster bacterium (assembly GCA_015232315.1). Taxonomy (NCBI): domain Bacteria; class Deltaproteobacteria; species SAR324 cluster bacterium. The sequence continues at coordinate 1,800 of JADFZZ010000025.1, forward strand.
CCATAATCTGCTTCGTGCTCTGGATAACAAGATTGAAACCATTGAACTGATTGATTACCACTATGATGGCGAACCGATTCCCCTGTTCATCAAGAATATCTATATTCATAAAATCAATAAATTTCAGGGATACTCCATCAAAGTATGGGAAATCACTCCGGCCAAAGTGACTCAACCGACTCCGGTCTGTCTGATTCCCGGTGTTTCCGGCAATTATTTCAGTTTTCATTGTATTGGCAATAACAGCCTGGATTACCATCTGGTCAAGGAAGGCAGTCGGGTGTTTGTGCTGGATCACGATTGGGAAGGACATAATGCCAGCATGGATTTTTACGCGGAATATCTGATGACCGCCATCATTGATTTTGTGAAACACCGAACTGCCAGGTCACAGGTGATGTTATTGGGACATGGTCTGGGTGGTTCGATGATCCTGTTCAATCAGGTTCTCAACGCGGTTCAGCATCCTCGTTTGATTGATGCGGTCAAGGCGATCCTGCTGGTGAATACACCAATCACCATCAATTCCAATCATCCGCTGTTTAAAAAGTTGAAAAAAACGGCGGAATTTGCGGTGTCGATGCTGGATCGGCAAAAATATTTTTCAATCAAAAAAACAACGTCCTTGCTGGCGCGTTTCCCCGGTCTGATTTCGTTGCTGAGTGTGGATTTTCAACTCAACACAAAAATGGTGGAATGGGTGGAACAACAGACACAACAGCATTTACCCTGGGAGGGAAATCATTTTCAGTTCAATCCTTTCACCAATCATCCGCAGGCGTTGAAAACCCTGTTGGAACGGGGCATGACCGATCCTCCGCATATGGTTCTGAAACATTTGTTGCATATCCTCAACTCCGGAGTGGATGGAATGGTTTCTGCCAATTATGAGGAAGTTCACTCTGCCGCTGATGGAGAAATTAAAGACATTCAAAAAGATTGGGAACATGAATGGGAGCATAACACACCCTCCAGTCAGGTGTTGGGCATCAATTATACGGAAAATCTCTATCGCATACAGGGCAATGTTCCGATTCTGGCAGTTCATGCCTCTAACGATGTGCTGTGTCCTCCGTCCGGATTTCTCAAATATTGGGATTCCCTGCCACATCTCAACAAGCTTAAACTGGACAGTTCCCCCAGAGATTTCAGCAATCAGGAAAGCAATCTGCGGGAGATTGAGCGGTTCATTGAGTCTGGCCGTTGCTCCTCTGCCATCCATGTCACTGTTCACGAAGGTCAGCACCTGGATTCGTTGATCACGCAGAAACGTGTGTTTTCAACCTTCATTCACGCTGTGGAGCAATTGCCCATGAAACCTGAAGAGGCGGTGCGCAAGGAACTCAAGGTGTTTCAGGAATGGATGAACAAAGACATCAGTGTGGAGAAAAAACTGATTCTGACCAAGGACCTGTCTAATAAGATACGTGCTCTGGAACCACATTTTTTCATGAGTGAAACCATGAAAATCATTGATATTCTGCTTGAGGTTCTATTGCTGGAAATTCCTTTGCCGGGATATGACAAAATTTTTCAGGATCTCATGGTTCGGGGTGATGAACAGATGGCAGAGCCTGAAGAACTCAAACACAATGTTTACTGGTGTACCATTCAGACGATTATTTCCCTGGAACCTGATCCTCAGGAATTGATGGGGATTGTGCTGGAACGACTGCGGGAGGGTAAAAAACTGCCGGACGTCACAGTCAGAACATTTCTTGATCTGGGGTCCGCCTTGTATGACTATTCCCTCACCCGGAAAAAGGAGCTGACTCAGGCTGTCATGACTTTGTTTGAAGCGATTATGATGGAAGGCATTAAACATTCAAACAGCAAGGTGGCCCTGCATGCGGTGAGAGGTTTTTTTCACACCAGAAATTCAGATTTTATTCACAAGGGAATTGATCTCTACCTGGGGTTCCCCAAGGCCTGGAAAGATAAAACCCGTACTATTTATTGGGATGAAATCAATAAATTCATTTCAGAATCACTGCATCACACGTCTGAGGATATTGTTTCCAGCATGGAAGCCTTTCTCAAATTGTATGATGAAATTGGAACTCACGCAGAACAAAGCGGTGTGTGACTGTCATAATCCTGGAGCACCATGGAAGCAAAAAATTCTTACATCCAGTATCTTAAAGATGCGCAACCCGGTTTATGGCATTCGGTCGTGTCAGCCGCTAACGACGGCCTGATCATGGTGGATGAGGACAATGACGCGGTTACAGCTACCAATCGTTTGTTGCTGACTTATCCGGGGTTGCATGACGTTCTGTCATTTTTGCATGATCAATGGGTTGAGCAGTTTTTGGATGATCATGGAACACTCTCTACCCTCCTTCAGAATCTTCCTCAAAAAAAATTAGATTAGGCATTCCTATTTCTTTTCAAACTTGTTAAGTCTCAGTTTAAGGTGGGAACCGTCAGAGGTTCCCCGGTTGCGTTGAACACGCGTCAGAATTGTGAAACAGTTTCAGCCTTGGGGATTCGTTTTGTCGCCGGATGCTCAACGGGTTGGTTCTGTTTTACGGTTTCTACTCAATCATAACAATGGTGACAGACAGGATGAGTATGGAATTGGCTGAAAAAATGAAATCTCTTCTCAGTTTTGCCAATCTGCAAACAAGGATCGGTGAAACTCACAAGAATACGGGCACTCTGGGCTATGATCCCTGGGGGTATAACGAAGATAGATTGCGCCAGTTTGCGAAACTGGGACAATGGATCTATGAAAAATATTTCAGGACCGAAGCCTTTGGACTGGAAAATATTCCGTCCCAGGGACGTGCGCTGATCATTGGAAATCATAGTGGGCAGTTGCCGATGGATGGTATTCTCGTTTCTATCGCGCTATTGACCAATCCGCATGGATCCAGAGTTCCACGGGCCATGATTGAACGGTTTTTTCCCACAGTTCCTTTTCTGGGAAACTTCCTGAATGAGATTGGTGCCGTTGTGGGCGATCCGGTGAATTGTATTAAAATGCTACAGCGAGATGAATCTGTGATTGTTTTTCCCGAGGGGGTCGGTGGTTCGGGTAAACCCTGGAAAAAACGCTATGAATTGCAACGGTTTGGAACAGGTTTTCTCAAAATCGCGATTGAAACCAAGAGCCCGATTATCCCGGTGGGGATTGTCGGCTGTGAAGAAACAATCCCGTCATTGGGAAGTATTGACCCCCTTGCCCGAATGCTGGGGTTGCCCTATGTTCCGATTTCATTGCCGGTGATTCTGCCAGCAAAGGTCTATCTCCATTTTGGCAAACCCATGATGTTTGAAGGAGATCCCACGAATGAAACACGGCTCAAGGAAATGGTAGAGGAAGTTAAAAACTCAATCAGATCTTTAATTCAGGATGGTTTTGATAAACGTCAAAGGGGGCGTTGATTTATGGCACAACAAAATAAACCACAAATATTGATCACCGGTGCCGGTGGAGAGCTGGCTCATCGGGTCGCTGAAAAACTGAAAAAAAATTATGATCTCATCGGTGTCGATTTCCGTGATGATTCCCACTATGATGATGAACTGGTGAAATACCGTCTGGATTTTTCAAAGCGGGGATTTGAGGAAGTATTCCGCCATCATGAATTTGAAGGTATCCTGCACCTGGGACGTTTGCGCATGACTCAGAAAGACCGGTTTAAACGGTATAATGTCAATGTGCTTGGAACACAGCGTCTATTGGAACTGGGCCGCAAATATGGGGTGAACCATTCCCTGGTTTTGTCCACTTATCATGTTTATGGTGCCCATCCTTATAATCCGTCCTTGATTGATGAAAGCTTTCCAATGAAAGCCGCGAACTGGTCCTCGGAACTGGTGGATGGTGTGGAGTTGGAAAATCTGGTGGCCATCAACATGCTGCGTCATCGCCGATCCCGGGTGACCATCCTGCGCCCCTGCAATGTCATTGGACCGGGAGTGAAAAACCAGATCAGCGGGTTGTTGTCGCAGAAAAAAGCACCGGTGATTTCAGGGTATGCTCCACTGATGCAGTTCATCCATGTGGAAGATCTGGCCGAAGCCATCGCCAAAGCCTACTCAACCAATCACCCCGGTATTTATAATGTGGCAACTGAAGACTGGATTCCTTATACGCGGGCGCTGGAACTGGCAGGTTGTGAAACTTTTTCGATTCCATCCGTGCCGCCATTGCTGACGCGACGGATCTGTTCTGTGATGAAAATCAAAAATTTGCCACCGCACATGGTCAATTATTTCAAATATCCCATTATTCTGGAGAGTTCATTGTTCAATAAAACATTTCATTTTGAGCCTAAATATACTTTGGATGAGATGTTTGGCTATTATCGTGGACTTAAATCGAATCAAAAAGATTGAACAAGGATAAGCTCCTTTGCAAAAACGCACGATCGATCAGAGCGATTTTTTTAGACGCACGATCGTGAGTTTTCACGCTGGATAGCAAATCGAACAATGTTTCAACTTTCGTAGTATAATCCAGATTCGTCAACAGGGTTTTTTCTGATGAATCCTGTTGACGATTCAATCAGGTTTTTAAGGCTTTTATTTTATGTTTTCCAATCGAACTCTTACATTCCGGCATACATTGCTGTTGTTGTTTCCATTGCTGACAGCATTGATTTATTTTGGATTTCTGGCCTTTGACAGCGTCAGCGAATATTTAAAACTCCAGAAAATTGTTCCCGTCACTGATAATTTGCATCCAATGCATCAGGTGGTGCACGGGCTACAGGATGAACGAAAACAGACGTTTCAATTTTTACTGGCCCACAACAGCCCGGACATGCAATCTTTGAAAATCCTTCAAAAAACCAATGATTCTCTGATACAAAATTTGATTGGCGGTCTTCGTCAGATGGAACCTTTTCTCAACAATAAATCAAAAACTGATATTCAAAAAATCATTTCAACACTGGATTCGCTTCACGGTTTAAGAAAGCAGGCACTATCGCGGTCAGTCTCAGCCTCAGAATGGTATGAGGGGTCTGATAAAATCATCCATCAACTGCTTGAGTTTCAGCTTGAGGTGGTGAATCTCGAAATGAGGGATATCACCCGTGAGTTTTATACCTATATCAGTGTTCTGGAAATCATGGAGCGACTGAGGGGGGAACAGCTCCTGCTGTATGCGGTGTTCCTCAATCAAACGCTTCCAGTGGGAGGGTATGAACGCTTTCTGGCCTTAGTGAATGAGCAGGATATTTATTGGCAGTTGTTTGAAACCTTTGCCGGGGATTCAACGATGGCAGGGCTTGGGCGAATTCTCACTCCGGAAACTTTGAATCCTGTGGAAGTCGGTCGAAACGCGTTCATTCAGGGAATTGCCGAACAACGGTTTGAATATTCTCCGGATGACTGGTTGCGAGCCTGTGAAGAACGTATCATGGCTCTGGATAATCTTTTTGAACAAATTGAACAGCATTTGAGCCTGCGGGTTCATCAGGACATGAGTAATCATTTCCGGCATAACCTGATACTGCTGTCGGTTGGCGCCCTTACCCTGTTGGGGATAATCATTTTCTCCGTTAAATTAACACGTTCCATGATTGAGGATTTGAGCAGGGATGTGTTCACACTGAACAGAACGACCGATCAATTACAAACTGCCTCGGCGATGCTTGCAGAGTCCAGCGAAGAACTGGCCAGAGGATCCATGTCCCATTCCTCTTCAATTGCGCATGTGTCAACCGCGTTGGAACAGATTGCCAATCATATCCAGGATAATGCCAGAAATTCACGTCAGGTTCAGAAAATGGCGGATCAATCTGAATCTGAAATCAGCACCTTGTCCGCAACCATGACACTGCTGAAAGATTCCAGCGGTAAAATTTCAGGAATCACCCAAACCATTGACGATCTGGCCTTTCAGACCAATATTCTTTCACTCAATGCCGCCGTGGAAGCGGCCCGTGCGGGAGAACTGGGGATGGGCTTTTCTGTAGTGGCTGATGAAGTTCGAACCCTTGCGCTTAAAAGTGCGGAAGCGGCCAGAGATATTTCATCCTGTATCGAAGAAAACGTCATGAAAACCATTGATGGCGTGGACATCACCGCCAGAGTGATTTCTTCTTTCAAAAATATCAACAAGCACATTGCTGAAATTGCGACAGCCTCTCAGGAACAGACACAAGGTATCACGCAAATTCATACATCCATTCTGGAAATGGATGATTTCACACAGCGTAGCGCCGCGACAGCCGAGCAGAATTCAACGGCGGCATCAGAGTTGTCCATGCAGGTGCTTCAGTTGCAGGGCTTTGCTGAACGCCTGTTGAGGCTTTTGGGGTTAGATGTTGAGACAGCCAATTCCCAACCACCTGCGCCCTCTCCCAGGGATGAGGCTGTGATTTCCCTTGATTTCCATTCCGATCCATCCTCCTGACTATGCTTTTCTGACAAAACCCTGTTTTGTGATTGTAATTTAATAAGGTTTTAAAAAATTTTCTTTTGTCAGAAAAACTTCTTGACAGTCAAAAAACCACTATTACTATCTCATGGATAATGCGCGAGTGAATTAGCCGCCATTGTTTTTTACGGAACAGGTGACAGAATTATTTTTGGATGTTGCCGCAACATGGAGTGTGTTTATGAAAGTTTATGGATATATCAGGCTGAACGAACAGCGAGCCCCTAAGACCAGTTTTTTATCTCTGGAAAAACAAACTCAGATGATTCGGGATTATGCCGCTGAGCATCAGTTAGAGTTGGAAGAAATTATTGAAGATTCTGAGGTCACCAGTGCTTCTCTCAAAATGCCGGGAATTCAAAAAGTACTGGAACTCGCACGAAACCACGAAATGGATGCGTTGATCATTGCCCGAATGGATCGGGTGACCCGAACAGTCCGCCTCTTCAATGAATTTTTGGAAAAGATTCATATCAAACATAAAGTTCGGTTTATTTCTGTTGAGGAAGAGCTTGATTCAGGGACTGAAAGCGGCGCTTTGGCAATGAAAGTGATCAATATCATCGGGAAATGGGATCTCAAAATGATTTCAGACCGGACCAAGGATCTGATTGAACGCAAACGTGAGGTGGGTGAGAGTGTCGGACATGCGCCCTTTGGTTACGTTTATCTCCACAAAAAATTGGTGCCCCATATACCAGAATTGAAAATCGTGCATTTGATCCTGGAAAAACGTGATAATGATTCATTGAGTTATCACAAAATCGCACGCTACCTGAACGAGCACATGATCCCCTCCAAACGTGGCGGTAAATGGTATGCGGAAACCGTCAAAACCATTTATGAAAATCCACTGTATAAGGAACAGGAAATCGCGAAAATTATTCAGGCTTCGTGATCATAATTCTCATTGATCCAGCTTTCAGTGAGAACATGCCAGATCCAGCACTTTGTAAGCACCCTCATACACACCGGCCTGCTTCAGTTTTTTGATATTGTGCACATATCGCTGGAGCAATCCGTCTTCCTGTATCAGCAGATCCAGGGTTGGAAAGAGCAGGGCATTGCTGTCACACTCAATCGTACTGTCTCCGATTTCCGCGCCACGGATCGCCCCCCATTTTTCATGCCCACCGACTCGTTTTATAAACAGTTTCGGGATCGGATAAAAGGCGAGTTCACTGGGTTTGGTGATCAGTAAATCACTGATGCGCATGAGCAGATTTGTGGTATAAACGGCTGAAAAAATATCCTTGTTTTTGAACAAGTAGATTCCCTGGAGTTTTTCTGATTGTGCCATGTCCAGAAATTCCCGCACTTTCTCCAGATTATCAAAAACCTGATGCGCTGATCGGCTTTCTTCCGGAAATGCTTTTTGGAATTCAGACCAGACTGCATCGTGGTCGCCCATATTCAGCAGAATCGCGACTTTTTTCTGCTCAATGGCGGGCTTCAGATAGCGGATGATTTCCACCACAGTATCCATCTGGGCACCAGCGCCACCAATAGAAAACAGCAGTCGCCGTTCCTGCCTGTTGCTGATTCGGTCAAGGCGTTGGTCACAATCATGATCAAGATTGCTCACCAGTTCGTGATCGACATAATGTCCAGTCATTTGAATGTCTGATTCCGGCATGGGTTTCAAGGGCTGGTTGTCCGCTCCCATTTCTCTCAGCAAGCGATATCCCAGATAGGCGGATTCACTCTGAACCGCATGAATGCTGCCTTCTGCCAGATGCAATCCCATAGGCCAGTTGTCGGGAACAACATTGACCACATGTTTCATTCCCGCGGCCAGGGCGGATTGTGCGGCCCAGGCATGACAGGCAACCACCGGCATCTCGTTGGGCAATGTTTTGTAAATGGAATTCATCAATTGAGTCATGTGCAGATCTGCCGCATTATAGGACAGTTTCTTGAATCCCTCATAATTCAGGGGTTCCCAGTAATATTTGTTGAATGGTTCTATTTTTTGCGAAAGGCGGGATCCCAGAGAATAAAGTTGATTCAGCATGTTGATGATTCTGGCCCCTGCCGTCTTCTCGAAGGATAGCAGATCAAACCAATAGGGTACCAGGCCTCTGGATTGTGCGACCGAAGCGATAGCCATGGCAATCCGGTAGTGTCCATATCCCATCCGAATAGTTCCCAGCAGGACACCACGTTCCCTGTCAATTGGCGATCCGTGATTTCCAATTTCCACCTGCTGAATTCCGAGCATATCAGACAGCACTGTCGGCGTTGATGACAACGAGTAGGAAATATCAGGATTGTAGCGGAATATTTTTGAGAATAATTGTTTTTGTCGATTCGCCTTTTTAACGGTTTTGGAATCAATCGGATTTCCGTAAATATGCATTTCCTGTTTTTTCATAAAACACTCGTGATATGGAATTGAAGAATATTTTTAAATTTGATCAATGGTCAATGATGTCATTCAGACTGGAACAGTATTCTTGCTGAATTATGCTGATTGCCGTAGTTTCGTTTATCAGATTTAATGAATCAGTTGAGCTTCCAGGGCTTCTGCCAATTGACGCAATTGTTCCACGCTCTTTCGTTGTAATTCTGCAGTCGAAGTTTGAGGTTGTTTGAGGATGGATTCAAAGGCATGAATTTTCCCAATCCATTCGCCTTTTTCAATTCCCTGTTCAATTCCCTGTTCAATTCCCTGCTCAATTCCCTGCTCAATGCCTTTCATGGTACCAATTTGAATACCTTCCTGTAAAATGGCGTCTCGAATCATGATTCCCTCTTGTTTTTTAGTCAGTGTTTCAATGATGAGGTTTTTTTCCTCTGGCTGGATGTGGGCGTAACGATCCACAAAATCCATATATTTTTCAAACATCCGTAAGCTCAATACTCCTGATAGCTGAGTATAGGTCTTTAGGGCTATATCTAACCGTTCCTCTGGCCGATAGTCAAGTGTCGGTACCAGAATGTTGAGCACTGGATTGTTACTTTCCAGTGCTTCTTTTGCGGACATGTCCTTGAGTTTGATCTTTTTGAAACGGAACAGCATCCACAAATCCCCCCACAGTTCGTTGCGGATTTCTGTCTGGATGTCTTTTCGCCATTTGCGCTCATCCGCAAAGATCACCATCGGAATTACCGGGATATCGCCAAACTGCTCCATGACATCCAGAGTGTAATGGGCCAGTTTGAAAATGCTGAAAGCGGCTTTGTCGCGCTGATGTTCGATGAGCACAATCAGCAGTTGCTGATGCTCAAAGGTGTATTGCACCGGCACATCCAGTTCCCGGCCTTCATCGGATAACCACTGTTTTTTCATTTCCTGACGGATGAAATCGACCTTGATGATCTTGCCAAACCGTTGCTCAGCTTCAGGCAGTAGCCAACGCAAGGTGTCTTCGGGAAAATCAGTGATCAAGTTCTTGAATGAAGGATCATGCTGGATGGAGTTGCTTTTATCAGATTTGCTTTGGTTACGTGGCATGAAAATGTCCAGGCAGGAGGAATCATCCGAGTTTAGTGTGAACCTGTTATAAAAGCTGAAACTGGGAGGATCAATTCTTTTCTGCTTCAGAAACGGGATGATTCAGTTATATGGTGTTTAAGGCGGAATTTTGGGATTCTATGGTTTGCCAGACGTTTTGAAATGCATGTCGCAATAAATTTGCAAACGTTTGGGCGAAATGGGGGCAGGGGTTTTGATTTCGGGGGCAAACAGAGTGATCCTGAATTCTTCCAATAGCCAGCGGAACTCTTCAAGAGCGGTAGTCTGGGCAGATGACAGGGATTGTGCTTTAATTTCTTCATACCGGGTTTTCCAGGGATGCCATTGCTGATATTTTTCGGCGTCCTTGGTGGCGTTGAAACTCATGCGTTCTAGGCGGATCTTGATGGCTCGTAAATATTGAATCATACGGGGCCAACGGCTATAGGGCACTGTTTTCAGAAAATCAACAGGCATCAATGCTTCAAAATGGTTCAGCAGATCTTGTCCGGCCCCGGTTGCCTGTAATTGTTTCAAGTGGGCATACACGATCAGACGTGTTTCCTGGCCTTGTCGGAGCAGTTGTTCCAGGCGGGGAGAAAAATCCGTGGAAATGGATTTCAGCTTCTGGAATGCCTGCTGTTTTCGGGTTTCATATTGCTGACGATTTTCGATCCAGTTGCTATCAGTCACATGCTGTCTGATACTGAATCTGGCGTATTCCTTGAGTTGGCTGAAACTGCCAAACATCGCATACAACGAACTCAGGGATTTCAGATCGTTCAGGTCTTTTTCCATCCAGGCCAGGTCTTTTCCCAAATCCTTGAGCAACAAGGAACCCAATGCTGGAATGGTAGACTGTCGTGCATCCTCCTGTTCATGAAATAAAGTACGGTGAATGCCCTGCTCATTTTCCAGCAGACCGGGATAGGCATACAGTGGAATTCCCTGAAATATTCCAAGTTCAATCTGTTTGGGCAATTGCTCAAACGACCAGGTTCCAAGCATCGGAATTTCCCATTCTTTCAATGCCTGTTGCCAGATTCCCAGCGATTCTCTCCGGTTGCTGTCAGACCAGAACTGCTCCCGTTCTTTCCTGTGTTGGTCCAACATTCCCACAATGTTTCGGCCTTCCGCGATGACCTGTTGCCTGTCATTCAGAATCTCAATTCTCAGTTGCAGATGAACAGGCAGACGAGACATGTCCCATTCCGCAGGATCAATTTGAACTCGATACAGCTTATGAATCTGTTGACTGAGTGCTTCAGCAAAAGTCTGAGCGGTCGGACTCATGTTTTCAGCCAGGGTTTTGGCGGTTTGAGGAATCGGCACAAACAGTTTACGCAGGGCTTTGGGCAAAGCTTTGAGCAGATACAGAATTTTTTCTTCCCATTGACCGGGAATGAGCCATTCCAGCATGTGGGGTTGGATGTGCGGTAGCAATTGTTCTTCAATTTTCAGAGTCGCGCCATCTTTTTCCTGCATGGGCAACATCCGGTAGGTCAGTGGCAGTTCCGCGCCGCCCAGATTCCAGGCGTCAGGAAACGCTTCAGCGGAAGCGTCCAGCACCGGTAGCATATCGTCCTCTTTCATGAACAGAAAATCAGTTTCTCCGGCATGGCGTTTTTGTTTGATGAGGCGATTGAGATCATGAAGGGAAAAAATATTGTACAGCCGTTGCTGATAAAACTGTTCCTGGGCCTGCTCCAGATCATATTCCAGATTCTTGCGGATTTTTGCCCCCTGGCTCAGCAGTTGGTGTTTCAAGGCCTGATTGTGGCGATAAAATTCATGGTTGGACTGAAGTTGTTCTTCCACGAGTCCCTGACGGATAAAAATCGCGGTGGCTTCCGCGGGGTTCACCTTGCCATAGGACACATTCCTTCGGGGCACGATGGTCAGTCCATACAGCGTGACTTTTTCTGTGGCGAGAACCCTGCCTGATTCCGGATCAAAGCGTCCATCGGAATAGCTGTGTTTGCAGAGCGGACCTCCCAGCGGTTCCAGCCACTTCACGTCAATGTTGGCCACCGTGCGGGCAAACAGACGGGAAGTTTCCACCATTTCAGCGGCAACAATCCATTCTCTGCCATTTTTATACACACCGGATCCGGGAAAAATAACGAGGGATTTGCCACCGGCCCCCTTGTATTCCTGTGTTTCCTGTTTTTGGGCAATACCGCTCAGATAGCCGCTCAGGATCGACATATGAATGGCTTCATTGTTGGCGGGTTGTTCGTTCAACTGGATCTGCCGTACCTCTTCCAGAATAGACCGGAGTTGCTGGTACAGATCTCGCCATTCCCGCATTCTTGGAAAGGATAAAAACCGTTCCTTGCAGAATTTCCGCATTTTTCGTTCACTGGCAAGGTTTTCCCATTCCTCGTGATAGGCGTTCCACAGATTGAGCAACGTGATGAAATCAGAATCCTTGTTGGAAAATGAGGCATGGATCTGGCGTGATTTTTCTTTTTGTTCTTCCGGATATTCACGGGGATCCTGAATGGAAATGCCACCCGCGATCACCAGAATTTCATGCAGGGCTTTCTGTTTTTCCGCTTCCAGCAACATACGGGCAGTGCGCGGATCAATCGGCAGACGAGCCATTTCCTGTCCCAACCGGGTGAGTTGATTCTGTTCATCCACAGCGCCCAGATCCTGTAAATCCTGAAAGCCTTGCCGAATGAGTCGGGTTGAAGGGGGATCCACGAAAGGGAATGATTCCACCGGACCGAGTTTCAGGGACAGCATCCTCAGCACCACCCCAGCGAGATTGGAACGCAAAATTTCAGGTTCGGTGTAAACCGGACGGTTTTGCAGGGTTTCTTCAGAATAAAGCCGGATACAGACTCCTGATTCCACGCGCCCGGCACGTCCGCTACGCTGGAGCGCACTGCTCCGGGAAATGAATTCCACCGGCAGTCGCTGGGTCTGGTTTTTCGGGTTGAATCTGCTGATTCGGGCCAATCCGCTGTCGATGACATACCGGATTCCGGGAATGGTGATGGAGGTTTCGGCGATATTGGTCGCCACAATCACTTTTCGTGAGGAAGACGGATTGAAAATGGCCTGTTGATCCTTGTTGGAAAGACGACCGAACAACGGCAGAAACACCACATTCTGTTTATGAGAACTCAAACCGCTCACCACTTCGCGGATCTCCCGTTCTCCGGGAAGAAATGCCAGAATATCGCCTTGCCAGGTAGTGTTCAGCAATTCCCGGATGGTGCGGATCATGGCGTCTTCCATCGAGATTTCCCCTTCATTTTCCTGTGCGGCGTCAAACGGGAGATATTCAATCTGAACCGGATACATCCGTCCTGAAACCTCCAGCACCGGTGCCTGATCAAAAAAATCAGAAAATCGTTGGGTATCAATACTGGCGGAAGTGATGATCAGTTTCAGGTCTGGACGTTTGGGCAGGAGTTGTTTGAGGTATCCCAGCAGAAAATCAATGTTGAGCGATCGTTCATGGGCTTCATCAATGATGAGGGTGTCATACGCATTGAGAAAACGGTCTCCTTGCGTTTCTGCCAACAGAATACCATCTGTCATGAATTGAATGAGGGTGTTGCCCGAAATCTGATCGGCAAACCGGATTTTGTAACCAACGACATCGCCGGTGTTTCCGCCCAGTTCACGAGCCACCTGGGCCGAAATGGAGGTGGCCGCGACACGGCGAGGCTGAGTGCAACCGATTTTCCCGAAGATCCCTCGTCCGGCTTCGAGACACATTTTGGGAATCTGGGTGGTTTTGCCTGAACCGGTTTCACCCGCGATGACCAGCACTTGATGTTTGTTGAGATTTTCCAGAATCGCTGTGCGAAACGCTACAATGGGCAAAGCGTGAGGGTACGTGAGGTTCGGACTTGCCTGGAGTCGTGATTCTGCAATTTTTACGGAACGTTCAATGTCCGCTTGAAGTTGGCTGATTTTATCGGGATGAGATGGATGTTTCTGGAGGTTTCGGAGTCTGGACCGCAGTTTCCAGCGATCCAGAAGCATGGTTTTTTCAATGCGGGTATTGATTTCGTCGAACATGGTCCGCAGTGATTATTTGCCGAGGATGGAGCGAGCGATGATTTCTTTCATGACTTCTGATGTTCCGCCATAGATGCGTTGAACTCTGGCATCCACAAAAGCACGGGAAACCGGATATTCCAGCATGTATCCATAGCCGCCAAACAGTTGCAGACATTCATCAGCAATCCGGTTCTGCATTTCAGTGGCCGAAAGTTTTGCCATAGCCGCGGTCGTGGCATCCAGTTTTTGTTCCATGTATTGAGCCATGCATTTTTCCACAAACGCCCGATTGACTTCAATCAGTGTTTTGGCTTCGGCCAGTTTGAACCTTGTGTTCTGGAATTTGGCAAGCGGTTGCGCAAACAACTGACGCTGATGGGCATAATCGAGAGTCCACTGGAGTGTGCCTTCAGAAGCGGCAACTGCCATGACAGACATGCCAAGGCGTTCACGGGGAAGTTCATTCATCAGATGCATGAAGCCACCATTTTCTTTGCCAAGAATGGTGGTTTCCGAAACTTTGACATCTTCAAAGTACAGTTCAGACGTGTCGCCGGAATGGAGCCCGATTTTTTCGAGATTGCGGCCTTTTTGAAATCCCGGTGTGTTGACATCCACCAGAAACAGACTGATACCTTTGGCTCCGCCTTGAGGGGCTGTTTTGGCGGCGACAATCACCATGTCGGCGTGCTGTCCATTGGTGATGAACGTTTTGGAACCATTGATGATGAAATGATCTCCCTGCCGAACAGCAGTAGTCGTAATTCCTTGCAGATCACTACCTGCACCAGGTTCGGTCATGGCAATCGCACCGACGGCTTCACCTGACACCATTTTAGGCAACCAGTGTTTTTTCTGTGCTTCAGTGCCCCAGTGTAAAATGTAATGTGCCACAATGTCAGAATGCACCAGCACACTCGATGCCAGAGCCGCGGCGCCAATCCGCGAAAGCTCTTCCAGAACGATCATGGAAAATGGAAACGGAGCCTCCGGTCCGCCATAATTTTCCGGAAGATCCACGCCAAGAAAGCCAGCTTCACCGAGTTCATTCCAGACGGTACGTGGAAATATTTCTGCTTTTTCCCATTTGAGATAATCGGGTTGGACCCGGGTTTCCAAAAACTTCCGGAGGCTTTGGCGAAAAATATTGAGTTCACCTGAATCAATGCTGGTCAAGGATGTCATGCATGCCTTCTTAAAAAACATTTAATGAGATAATCACCAAAGGTTCTACCGCATTTGGAAAATATTCATATCCCAGACGGAATCTTCCCTTCGAATCATAATAAACACGATTTCCTGCTGGTGTTAATGGACAGACCGTTGGATTTCGAAGAATTCTCTGAACTGCTAACATAATTTCATTGAACAAATTTCGATCTTTACGCAGTGACGATATCAATAAGTCACAGGCATCGCTATACCAATCAGCCACTTAAAGCCTCGGCGATTCGTTGTTCTACTTCTGCTGCTGGAACTCTGTGTTGTGTTTTTTTGATGCGTTCAATTTCCGCATCCAGTAGTGCCATTTCCATTTTTTGATATTCTTCTTTGGGGAGAAGAATCATATTACCTGTCTTATGGGTGATCTCAACAGGTTTATGTTCTCGCACAAGCCCAAACAGTTGTTTACGCGCCTCACTCACAGATACTACTTCCATAGTTCCTCCAATTGCAAAAACGATAAATGTACTACGTCATCGTATATCATGGTGCGTTCAAAAAGACATGCTTCTTGTGCGATATTTTTATACGTTCTGAAATCAATGTCCGCCAAAGGAAATGAAAGTGAACATCGGGTATTTTGACAATCGTTTTCGTCCACCCAGTTCTGGCAATTCAATGACGCAGGCGCATCCGACCACAACCCCGCCGGACTGCTCAATGAGTTTGCAACTGGCTTCCAGGGTGCCGCCTGTGGCGAGCAGATCATCGACAACCAGCACACGGTCGCCCGGTTTGATGGAGCCTTCATGCATGTGCAGACTGTCGGAGCCATATTCCAGTTCATAGGAAACATGGATGGTTTTTCCAGGAAGTTTTCCGGGTTTGCGGATGGGTATGAAGCCTGTTCCCAGATTCAGGGCCAAGGGTGCGCCAAGAATGAATCCACGGGCTTCAATTCCAGCAACAACATCAATTTTTTCATTTTCATAGTGTCCGGTCAGAATACCGACGCATTCACGGAATCCTTCAGGATCTGCCAACAGGGTGGTGATATCCCGGAACTGAATGCCGGGTTTGGGGAAATCAGGGATGGTTCGGACCAGATTTTTCAGATGTTCCATTGGGACCTCATGCTTTGAGTTGTGAAATTTGATGGGGTGCGACGATGCCTTTTTCGGTGATAATGCCTGTGATGAAACGAGCCGGTGTGACATCAAAGGCAGGGTTGGCAGACTGGCTGAATTCCGGCGTGGTGCGTACCCGCACGATGTTGCCGTCATCATTCAGTCCCCAGGTGTAATGCACTTCATCCTGCGAACGTTCCTCAATCGGGATTTCCGCTCCGCTAGGGCAATTGAAATCAACGGTGGAAAGTGGTGCCGCGACATAAAACGGGATGTTGTTCTCCTGTGCCAGAACAGCCTTGGTGTAAGTTCCAATCTTGTTTGCCGCATCGCCGTTGGCGGCGATCCGATCGGCCCCGGTAATCACCATCTGGATTTTTCCCCGACTCATAAAATGTCCTGCGGCATTGTCCGCAATCACCAGATGATCAATGCCAGCCTGTCCGAGTTCCCATGCCGTGAGTTTCGAGCCTTGTCCACGGGGACGGGTTTCATCGGCATAGACAAAACATTTTTTTCCTTCCTGTGCCGCGTAATAGATTGGTGCCAGGGCGGTTCCCCAGTCAACACATGCCAGCCAACCGGCATTGCAGTGAGTGAGAATGTTCCAGCCATCCTGAATCAGTTCGGCACCGAGTCGTCCGATTTCACGGCTTGAGTTGACTTCATCATCGGCCAGATTTTGAGCTTCGGTGATTCCACGGTTGATTGCCTCCTGCAAGTTCGTTGCCTGAAGGATGGCACGTAGCACACGCTCAATGCCAAAAAACAGGTTTTGGGCGGTGGGTCGGGTGGATCGCAGTCGCTGTGCGGCGGTTTGAACTTCCTCTTTCCAGGTTTCATTCGGCGCATTGAGTATCGCCAATGCCATGCCGAATCCTCCCATGGCACCAATCGCTGGTGCGCCCCTGATCAGCATGTGTTCAATGGCATGGGCCGCTTCTTCATAGGTGGAAAGAGTGAGAATATTGAAGAAATGCGGTAAATCGTTTTGTTGGATGAAACGGATCCGGTTTTGTTCAAACCAGACTGTGCGGTAATGGGTTCCTTGTACCAGCATGGATTCCTATAAATTGGAGTTGGCGGCTAAATTCAGGAGTCTTTGAAAATTGACGGTGGGATTGAGCGTCTTCAGAACCTCGTTCAGAGTGAAAATTTGATCTGATCAAAAATTTGCAGGAGCTTGTTTGATATGGAATACAGGAGAAGCACTGGTCTTCTCCTGTAACAGGAGCAAAAATTAGCGAGCCATGAATTCCACCACCAAGTGGTCATCAACCTGAATCGGAACTTCTTCTCGTTCAGGAGCACGGACCAGTTTGGCGGATAAATTGGCTTTATCCCGTTCTACATAGCCTAGGGGACGTTCAAAAAACTGAAACCATTCTTTGTAGCGTTCAATACCTTTGCTTTTTTCACGCAATTGAATCGTATCCCCCACCTGAATCGCATAGCCGGGTTTATTGACATTTTTGCCATTGACCAGCAGATGACGATGAACCACCATCTGTCGCGCGGCTCTCAGGGTGCTGGCAAAGCCCATTCGATAGACCATGTTATCCAACCTGGTTTCAAGGGCTTGAACCAGAGCGATGTTGGTCTGCTGCTTGGTTTTGGAGGCTTTGGTGTAATAGATTCGCAGTTGGTTGTCTGAGATCCCGTAATAGGTTTTCAGCTTCTGGGTTTCTGTCAACTGAAGGCCATAAGCCGAGGGCTTGGAACGTTGCTTGGAGGCACCATGTTGTCCGGGGGCAACATTTCTGCGTCCGAGTGGACAGTTGACGGAACCACAGACAGAAATACCGAACCGTCTGCATGATTTGTGACTGAATGTGAGTTTATTTGCCATAGTGTTTCCCTTCAGATGACATCTGCGAGTGTGTAGAAATAATAAATGATTTAAACAATTTTGATGTGAATGCGGAGTCTTTTCCTGACAGGATGTCATCCCATAAATGGTCCCGACTGTCAGTGACAATTACGATTCAAAAGCTGAATTTTTTAGAGTCCCTTGAATCAAGAGTCAAATTATTTTTAATGGCTAACAAGGTTGTAAAGCTGACCCCAAATAATGTCATGATGCCTTTTTTTTATGCATAACCCCAAGGTGTGTGTTTATTTTTTGAGCGTTTATTTTGCGGGGTAATCAATGTCTTGCTATAAAATTACAGCGAGAAAATCATAAAAATATTTCTGCTTGAGTGTTGAAACATTCTTGTTTAGCGTCTCTTTTCCATGAGGTTCAGGCAAAGCAACGGGGAAAAATAAATCCTGGTGGTACTGAACTTGAAGAAGGCTGGGTAGCCGGTCTTCAGGGAAATGTATTGAGGCCTGAATCGGATGTCTGTTCCGGTTGTCCGGAAGGACAACTTCACTATAATTGTTAAGATAGTCATTGATTGATAACACTTAAGGAGTTTCTATGTTTAAAACCGCTGAGGAAGTGATCAAGTATGTCAAAAATGAAAAAGTGGAACTCGTAGACTTCCGTTTTCTGGATTTGTTCAACACATGGCAGCATCTGAATGCACCCGCCAGCGCCATTGGTGAATATATGGAAGGAATCGCGTTTGATGGATCCAGTATTCGCGGATGGCAGGCCATCAACAACAGTGATATGAAACTTGTACCTGATCCTTCTACCGCTAAACTGGATCCGTTTACTAAAAGAAAAACCCTGGTGCTGATGGGCGATATCGTGGACCCGATCACTGGCGAAGCCTATAGTCGTGATCCTCGGAATGTGGCCAGAAAAGCTGAAAATTATCTGAAAAGCACAGGCATTGCTGATACCGCGTTTTTTGCTCCAGAAGCAGAATTCTTTATTTTTGACAATGTCCGCTATGACTACGGTATGGGTCATTCCATGGTAGAATTGTTGTCAGGCGAACTGCCCTGGACCACCGGTGACGGTTCCGCTCCCAATCTGGCGTATAAGATTCGTCCCAAAAGTGGATATTTCCCTGTTGCGCCTACCGATTCCAACATGGATCTGCGAGATACCATGGTCATGACTCTGGAACAAATCGGCCTGCAGGTAGAGCGCTCTCACCATGAAGTGGCGCCTGCTCAACATGAAATCAATTATAAGTACAACACCATGGTGAAAGCCGGTGATGATCTGCAATGGTTCAAATATGTTTTGCGAAATTGTGCTCGCCAGGCAGGAAAGACCGTGACATTCATGCCAAAACCAATTTTTGGTGACAATGGTAGCGGAATGCATACCCACCAGTCTTTGTGGAAAAATGGAAAACCTTTGTTTGCTGGCGATGAATATGGCGGTTTGAGCAAGGACGCATTGTATTATATCGGTGGTATCCTGAAACACGCTCGCTCAATCGCGGCTTTCACCAATCCCTTGACCAACTCCTACAAACGTCTGGTTCCAGGATTTGAAGCTCCGATCAACCTTGCTTATTCCGCAAGAAACCGCTCTGCGACTATCAGGATTCCTGTCGTTGATTCTCCTAAAGCCAAGCGAATTGAATTCCGCTGTCCTGATTCAGGGGCTAATGCGTATCTCGGCTTTACGGCCATGATGATGGCCGGACTGGATGGGATCATGAACAAGATAGAACCGGGCGATCCGATGGATGTCAATATCTATGATTTGCCACCCGAACAACTGGATAAAATTGAAAAAATGCCCAAATCTCTGGGTGAATCCCTTGAAGCGCTGGAAGCGGATCACGCCTATCTGCTCAAAGGCGGTGTCATGACGGAAGATCTGATCAAGGCCTGGCTGGAATATAAGTATCAGGATGAAGTGAAACAGGTCAATTCACGTCCTCATCCTTATGAATATTACCTCTATTTTGATATTTAATCCTACCTTTTGCGGAAACCCCTTGTGGTTTCCGCCTCCTCTCCTGAGTGCTGCTTTTAAGTCTGTAATCTGTTGTTTCAAACATGCGTTACAGACTTTTCTTGTGCCATCATTTATTTTTGTGAAAATGGGACATGGTATGCCTGTAAAACACAAATCAGGTGGAACAACAAAAATCAAATTTTTGACAATGGCCGAAAATATGACCAACCCCAAATGTTCAAAGTCCAGGTATTTTCAAGACCTTGTTTTTTACCCGCCCCCAAATCCGGTATAATCAGAAAAAAATTTATTGATCAAAAGTGCAACAAAAATCCCAGTCGATATTCCCGTTCACGGGCCGGAATATGGTTTTCGCGGTTTTTGGGAAACATCCCGACGGTGGCCCCAAATTCCTCCTGGCTTTCAATGACGGGATATTCGTAATGAATATTGGTCAGGTTTTGAATCCCCAGAAATGTTTCCCACTTGAAAGCCCCCTGAGAATACAGAGTCCATTGGGCGTTTCCAACCGTATAGGCATCCATGAAGGTCTTGCCGATCATGCTGATTTTCTGTGGACCACGATAGAGCCAGGAAGTGTTGAAATGTAGCGATTGAGTCAACGGTACACGATAAATCAGATTCAACATATCTTGTGATATCAGCAGATTTTCCAGATTTGTGGTGATACCGTTGTCCTCATGAGCCATAATTTGTGAATACAACTTTGTGGTGTTGAGTGTCAGCGAATGTTGAGGTCTGAACTCCGCTTTGAATTCTGTTTCCAATCCCTGAATATTCGAGGCCGCACCATTTTTCGTGCCCCCATCTCCGGGAATAATGATGTTCTCAATCCTGCTCTGATAAGCGTTGAGTTTAAATTTGTAGCTTTGAGAAATTCCATAATGGTAAGCACCTTCCCAGGTATGAACAGTTTCAGGCTTTAGCTCGTTTTCTGTAATCACCAGGGGAAATGGCTGAAAGGAAAACCGTTCCACAAAGGATGGTGCTCGAAACGCGCTACCATACAGCAGTTTCACTACCTGCTGGTCGGTGAGACGCAATACCAGCCCGCCACGTGGATTGAAGGTGTGCCCGAAATCGCTGTATTCATCATAGCGTGCGCCAAGATACATGGAGAGCCATGAAGTGATACGCATATTATCCTGGAAATAGACCCCTTCAATGGTTCGGCTCTTGTCTTTCAGACCGGTTTGATAATGGAGCGATGCCACAGGCAATGGCGAAAACTCCGGGGTTTCGATGAAATTACGGATGAAGCCGTTTTCTTCAATGGTTTCCTGAATCAGATTAATGCCGGCATCCAGCACATGATGCTCACCAACCTTCTGAGTCCACTGGACATTTCCTGCCAAACGATTTTCTCGTGAATAGGTGCCATACAACATGCCCTTGGGAAATAGTTCCAGAAACAAATTATAAAAAGAATCCTGATATTCTTCAGGTACGGCTTGAGATGCCAGTGTGGCGAGTGACCTGGATTCCAATACCGGACCAACCAACGCAGAGGTGAAGCGGGAATACTGTAAATCAAACAGGATGGATCCCTGTTTTAACGGAACTTCATATTCAAGACTGCTGAGCGACGACCGTCCACGGGCAAACAACTGGGGATCATCATCCAATGCTGGATTTTTGAAAATTGTGAAGGGATCATTTTCATAATGGGACTGCTGATATTTGAAAAAGAATCTTTTAAATTTCAGCGACACAGACGCATCGTCCATCTGGATGCCATCATAAACATTTTCTGAACCACCAAATGTTTTGTCCAGCCTGTGGTTCTGGCCTTTCTCCGCTTTATACATCCCATGAAACAAATATTCCCAATTGCCCTGTTTATTCCCGACGGTCAGGCTTTGGGTGAAGCCCTCATGATTGGTGAAAGTTGTGGTGCTTTCAACGCCTCGTAGATCGCCGCCTTCGCGGGTGATGATATTCACCACACCACTGAAGGCGCCGGTTCCGTAGCGTGCCGCGCCCGGACCACGGATTATTTCGATACGCCGGACCTGTTGCAGTGGAATAAAGGGAAATACATCATTGGTTCCACCAGTTTGTACACTGTTGATGCGATGGCCATTGATCATGATTAAAACAGGGCGATTGTCACCCAGAATCACACCCCGCATGGTCATGACTTCTCCGGGATATCCGGCTTCAAATTCAAAAGCATTGCCTCTGCGCACCTGAATGCCGGGAACATACTGCAGGATCTCGCCAAGGGTCTGGGCACCACTGCTGCGAATATCTTCTTCGGTGATGATTGTGACAATATTGGGCACTTCATCCACAGTTTGTGCTTGCCGGGACGTGATGGTGACCAGTTCCGTGCTTAAAAGATCCTCCAGACTGTCATCAAAATGAAAGCCTTCTTCTTCAGAGATATCTTCCGCATGTGCCAGCAATCCGAAAAACAGACACCAGCACACCAAAACAGCATAAAAAATATGAATACGGAAAGTCATGATTCCTGTTCAATCCTGGTTCACCACATGAACCATTCGTAAAAAATTGGAGTTAAAATCCACACCTGTATGTTCAGCGGCGTTTCTGTTGAAAAGAAACTCCGGCCTGGCACCCTGATTGACCACTCCCAGCGTGATTCCTGAATAGATATAATCCCGAACACCGGTGGTGGTTAAGATTTTCAGGGATTTGCTCACCGCCATGATCGAAGACAGATAACTCTGACTGCCGGGCGTGATGTAGTACATCTGGATATGATTAGAAAGCGTCTGTTCCTTCAACTGTTCGAACCCCTCAAACAAAATGGGAGAAATCTGCAATTTGTATTCACGGAAGGTGGTATTGGGTTTACCAAATGTTTCCAGAATTTCGCTCACCATCTCTTTTGAAATGGAATCGCCGGGATGGATGATGCCCACATGAATCTGTGCAGGATCCAAAGTATTCTCAAATCGATTGTAAGTGGAAGCTGTGATCAGAAGTTTGAATTGAAGTTTGACCGGAAGTTCCATGACTTCATCTGAAACCACCCTATGGACTGGAAAGCTGGCCAGCAACAGGACTGCCAACAAACAAAAGAGGTGTTTTTGTCTGAAAAACCACAGGTCTTTCATGCGCCTATTCCTTATGCGGTGTCTGTTACTAACTCGACAGTGGTAAGTTCTCAGCTTTCAGTTCTCAGTTTCTTTGAACTGGTTGAAATTATTATGATTTTTTATATGAACCTAAAAGATTCTTTGAAAGTCTGATATTCAGAAAACTTTTAATTTTAGTGACTTACGAAAAGCTGAAGGCTGATAACTGAAAACTTACAACTCATGAGTTACTAATCAGTGATAAAGCCAATCAGAGACGGTTGTTGTATAATTCCCAAAGTTCCGGTGCCAGATTCCGGGTACGAGCTTTCTCGGTAAAATTGGGATCCACGCCTTCCAGCAGATAGGTTCGGATGGGACGGACCAGTCCTTTGGGAGTAATGGATTGATGCTCTGAGGTCAAGATAAATTCATGGATCAACGCCCACAATTGATGGCTGATCATCACTCTGCCCGGAGGACAGTTGCTTTCGAGTCTGGAGGCCAGATTCACTGCCGGGCCGATCGCCGTATAGTCCAGGCGGGATTCTGTTCCGAAACTGCCGACTGTGGAAAATCCGCTGTGAATTCCGATCCGCACCTGCAATGGTGTTTCCACGCCCTGAAGGTACCATTGTTCACGCAGATTGTTCATGACCTGTTGCATTTCAATGGCCATCAAGCAACAGCGCAGTGCGTCTTCCTGTTCTCCCCGTGAATTGGGTGCGCCAAAAAACACCATCAAGCCGTCACCCATGTATTTATCCAGTGTTCCATCGTATTTATTGACCAGATTGGTCATGGTGTTCTGATACAGGGTGAGCAACTGAAACAACGCTTCGGGGTCAAGCTGATCGGTGAGGCTGGTGAATCCCTGAAGGTCTGAGAACAATATGGTGAGTTTCTGCCGGGATGGACTGGTATTGACGCTTTCACTTCCATGCTCCAGAACATTTTGAACCAGTTGTTTGGGCAGATAGGCTGACATGAAATCAACCAGTTCCATGATTTTCCGGGTTTGTCCCGCAAGCTCTTCCCGTTTTTCATGAAGTGTCCTGGCCATAACCTGAAACGATCCCGCCAATTGTCCGAGTTCATCGCGGGATTTGATCTGTTCAGTCAGCCTTTCAACTTCATAGTTGCCCTGTGAAATTTGCTGTGTTCCTGCATGCAACCGTGAAACAGGCCGAAGAATGATGCGATTCATCAACCACAAAATCACCAGAAAGGCGATGATGCCCAAGGCAGTGTTGAAGCCCATGGCCAGATTGACATCCTGTTTGATTTGCTCACGGGATCGGGCCAGATCCAGTCCCAGAAACAGATAACCCACCAGCATGGAGCCATCTCTGATGGGCACCATCACCTTGAAATAGTTTTTTTCTCTGATGGTGACGGTTTCCTCAACGGGTGATTCCGGTAATTCTAGCAGCAAAGGTTCTGTCTGAAATTCCGCAAGAACCGCTCCTTGCGTATTCACAAACGCGGCACGCACCAAGTCAGGATTTTTTTTCAGTCCTGAAAGTGCCTCAGACAAAACAGCACTGTCCTCAAACACCATGCTGGGAGCGCTGTTGAACGCCGCGTATTCCGCAATGGTCACAGCCTTGGTTTCCAGAGCTTCCAGAATTCTACTGGAGGTGCGCACATACACATAAATGAAATTCAAAAAGGAAACACTCCAAATGGCCAGCATGAGGATGATCAGCAGTTTCCAGCGAATGGACATCTTATGATTTTTGAACATAGCGACTTTGGAATTTTGTTACAGGCTCTTGTCCATGAGAAAAACTATCGAATTTCTGTCACGAGTTTGTTGAGATTGGCCACAATCCGATCCACCACAACCACAGCCTGCCTTCCTCGTTCTGAACCATCCTGGGTGTTTTCCGCGGTATGCGCTACTTCGTCAATGTGACTGGTGATGGTATGTGCCCCCTTGGCGGCTTCCTCCATTCGGGATGTGATCTCATGGGTCGTGTGGGTCTGGTCTTCAATCGCAGTGTAGATTTTCCCGGAAATATCATTCATTTCTTCAATAATATCACTGACGTTCTGAATCGCTTCCACCGCCAGTTTTGAATCTTTCTGGATGGTTTTGATTTTTGTCGAAATTTCTTTGGTTGCTTCAGAAGTCTGCTGTGCCAACGCCTTGACTTCACGGGCGACCACCCCGAAGCCTTTTCCGACTTCTCCGGCTCGTGTCGCCTGAATGGTCGCATTCAACGCCAGAATATTCGTTTGCTGGGCAATCCGGTTGATAAGTTGAATAATGACGCCGATGGACATGGAACTTTTTCCGAGCGCACTGATAATCTTTGAAGCTTCCTGGGAAGATTCAACAGCCTGGCCAGACATATGCGTGCTGCGCGCTACCAATTGTTCATTGGAAGTCAGGATGTTCGCCATTTGTTCCACCGCATTGGCAATATGCCGGATATTGCTCTGAATTTCCTTGGCTTCAATCACAACCTGCTGGGTTTCCCTGAAGGTTTTGGAGGACCCGACCGCAAGATGTTCGCTCATGTTCAACAGATCCTGGCTGGCAGATGCCAGTTGCTGTGAAATGATGCGAACCTGCTTCTGGAGGTTCTGTCCCTGTTCCTTTCTGATTTTTTCGATGGTGATGATTTGCCATGCGAGTGTTGGCCCGAGAAAATTGCCATCACTGTCATACACTGGTGTTGCTTCAAGGTGGATCCATTCATTGCCAATCTGGATTTCTGTATGAAAGGGCAATTGGGTAGGGTCCAGCAGAATGGTATTCAACTCATCATTTTTCAGGATAATTGAGCACGGTTGATTCAATACGGTGGACGCAGGTACCGGAAGATAGTGTTGGAGCGAAGTGAGCATGACCCTGGACGCGGGGTTCATGTATTTGATAATGCCTTCCGCATTGAGCAACATCAGACTGGTTGGCGCATTTTCCGCCAGCGCGTTTGTCTGGGTCAGAGCCAGTTTATGCCGTTCTTCTTCCTGAAAAGAACGGTACTGGTTGTCAATCATTTTCTGTAATCCCTGAGAAAGTTGATTGAGAGCCTGATCGCCAAAATCAGGAGGGCTCACCGTCAAATTACCATGTCCAACTTCTTCCACTACGTCCAGTAACAATTCAATGGATCGTTCGAGTTCTCTGGATTTGTGCTGTTCTTTCTGGCGCAGTTCCTTATCAATTTTCTGAGCGTTCTGCAGTGCGACCAGCATGTGATGAACTCCTGTTGAAAGCTGTTTCATCTGAGGGTCATCAAATTCCGGAATGGCTGTTTCCATATTGTTTTCACCAATCTGGCGAAGGGCTTCAAGCAGTTGATTGATGGCATCCTGGGTTTCATGCTGTTTTTGTTGTGATTCATTGAGCAGGACGTCACTGAGATTTTTGGATTCCTGTAACATTTTATGGGCCTTTTCCAAAGCAAGCGTTTTTCGTTGTAACTGGTTATCAAAGGCTCTTAACAGGAATAACGTCCAGAAAACTGAACTCATAAAGATCATTTCCACCCAGACTTTTCCAGGGCGGGTGATGGCCAGCAGATCATGAACCGCTTGTCCGCTGAGTCCCTGCAAGTCTCTGATCCAGTAATAGGGCCAGATATCCAGTACAAAATCACAAATCACAACGCCTTCAATTGCCAGGAAAGACAGCACGCCCAGCAGAATAGAATATTGAATCCCGGCAATGAGGTAGTAACAAATGACGAGAAAGATGACAAACGCGGCAAGGCCTGTGCTGACGGAACCTAAAATAGACGCGCCAAAACCAAGAAATCCCACAACAAAAAAAATCTGGAGGTAAATGGAATAAGAACGCCTGGAGTTGGTCCGAACTTCAATCAGATTCACAATGGTGATTGTCAGCAACGTCAGCGCAATGATGATCAAGTGAGGCAGAGCTTCCTGGTACATGCTGGTGGCCAATACCAGAATGGGACAAATAAATAGCCAGATAGCAATATTGATTACAAAAGTTCGTTCGTTCAAACTCAGACTGAGAAAATGCTTGATCCCGGTGCTTAAGCGGATAATTTCTCCAATCATGGAAAATCTCCTTGTCAAATCAGTAGATCATGAAGTGGGTGTAGTGGACTTTTATGTTCTGTAACACATATTATTGAGAATGGTAATACTTGGTGATTGTTTTGTTTCTAAACTGTCTGGTAACACTTATAAATGGTGATCATGAAGACCTGATACTCGCATGAAAACCGATCAGAAATTATAGAAAATCTGTTCGTAAATTTTAGTTGCGTAAAGTTCTGCGAGTTTGTCCAGTGTCTGATTTCTGTTGAAGGAACTTACACCGGTTTGAGACTCACCCTCTTCATAAAACAGGGTGCTGTCAGCCGTGACGCGTTTTGTCCAGATCGTTTTTGCCGGTTCTGGTTTTTCCAGATTGACCTGTCCGATCAGGGTCAATTGTTGTTCAATGACTTGTCCATTGCTGGAAACCGATGTTTGCACCGTATTCAACTGCGACAGATTGATGATGATGTGCAGTTGTGCTGACGCTGGTGATTCCAGTCGCACCGATGAATTTTCCCGTAATTTACGGCGGATGTGTATTGAAAGAAGTGCTTCAATTCCAGACTGATAGGTCTGGTTCTGGATGGGAAGCAACGCAATGGATTGCGCGTTTTCAGGGAGCGGTGGATTGCTACCCACCATATGATATCCGCAACCTGACAGGAGAGCTGTTGCTTCAACCAGAATCAGGGCATGGATCAAAAACTTTTTCAGCATGAATTTTCCTGCGGTAGTTGGAATGATGACCATGTGAGGCAATTCATGAGTAGATCAGAAGTAACACCCCAGTGTAGGAATACAATTGCAACCCCTGGGGGATGGAGGCAAACTCATAGTTTCCAAAAAAACCCACCAAGGGAAACTCGCCCAACACTTCCGCAATGGCCTGTGTGTCAAAATCCGGCACGCCATACAGGGCTTCTCCCCGTGCGGTGCAATTGAAATAAATTCCAAAACTGGGTGTTTTCAGTTGTTTTTCTTCCAGACGATAAAGCATTTCATACAAATCCTGCTGGGCTGAAGCCATGCTTCTGAAAACAAAGGACATGGTTTGTCCCTGCTCAAAAATATGTGGGACCGCCAATCCCTGCGTAGGCACTTCCACTCCGCTGACATGCCGGATCAACGAGTTTTCTCCTGTGAATTGAGGTCTCTGCGAATCGAGCGGAAAACTGAGAAGGACATGCTGACCCGCACTTTCAAGATCAGACAAACCCATATTGTCAGCCAGGGTGACAAAAACATCCAGTGCGGGATAACCATCCAATGTCAAAATGGTGTTTCCCTCGGATTTGGTAATGAACATGGGTTCTCCGATTGGCGTACACGATTGTGTGATTCCAATCTGGTAATCGGTCATGTTTCCCAGGCACAATCCTGAAAGACCTTCCTGCACCACCATGTCCGAACCAAGCTGTGCCGAAACCTGAAATGTTCCATTGTCACAGGAACCCCCGCCAAAGATTTTGGGACTGGTTTTGACATAGTTGAGGGTGTTGATGAAATTATAGGGATGATGCTGGTAGGCATCGGGAAAAAACAACAGCAACGGATCCGGGGCTGAAAATGATTCGAGCGAAAGCTTTAACTGCCGGGAGAGGCTGACAGAATGCTCTGATTCCTGTCGATTTACAAAGGCATGAACCGGATGTTCAGGGGTATAACCCAGCATCAGGCTGATTCCGGGTTTAGTGGTGAGTTCACCATAATTTGACAGCACCCCGGAGCCACTGCATCCTGAAATGCACTCACAAGATGTCAATTCAAGCAGTGTTGTCCGGATTTGATCAGCATGGGGAATGTGTTCTGTGGTAAAAAATACCAGAACCCATTCCACCCGGGGAAGTTGGCCACTCGCTGATGCCTGTTGGAATGCCTGACGAACCGCCTCAATGGTATCAGGCAGGGACGACATTCCTACGCCAATTTGAATCACTGGTATATCCTGTGTTGAATAAATTGAAATATGTCCGGGGCTACTCTTCAAAATACAAGGAGTTCAAGCCCGCATAGCCTGCGCTGACGCCACCTTCATCATGTTCAATGGATTTGGTCCTGACAAGGTAGCCCGCGTCTTCATTCCTGATAATTCGATTATGTTCAGATAAACAAACACCATAACGACCGATTTCACTGACACATTCCTGAGCTTCAGCCTGGTGTTCAATCACCATGCTGGATTCATGCGACAAGGGTTGGATGCGTTCCATCAGGATGAAGGCCTGTTTTTCAGTATTTGACATTTGCCTGAGCGATTCAGCAATGTTTATGCCATAGATATTGTTACCGCCACCTTCCCGCTGAGGTTTCAGCACATACTTTTGTGGTGTTTTCATGGCTAATTCTTCAGCACTGTGATCGCCCAGAGATTCATTCAACTCAAAAATCCCCACAAAAACTTCCATCAGTTTCGCCGCGGGTTCTTCTCTCAGGAATTTTCTGAGGATCTCAGGTTTTGTCAGAACCTGCTGAATTTTTTTTGTACCCGCAAGGAGTGTGGGAATATCGGGGATTTTGATGGTTGACGATTTTTCAATCAGAATTCTGCCATCAATGGATGCTTGTGACAGGAAATCATCCGGTGTGTAGCCTGCCCGAAAATAAGTTATTGCCGCAATTTTATTCTGGACCCATAGGTGTCCTTCCCTGATTTTTCCAGTTTGCCCCACTTCATCCATTGTCATGCGAAGGGTGAAAATGCCATACTGTTCCAACAAGCGATATTCCAAACCCCGCTGATCAAAAATATTCCGTTCATTAGGCTGAACAATCATTAGCAGGCAGGCCTCCGGCATGTGATAGTGCTTGTTGAAGGCCAGATCAATATTTTCAGCGGCACACTGGACAGGCGCCGTCAGCAGAAGGTTGTTCCCGATAAGGTCATGGCCATACAGATACTGGTGCATCTTGTTCACCCGTTCAGACATGGTCAGAAATCCTGCGGCCATAGGATTGATTTCTACCTGTTTGGGGATATTCCGCTGGTTTACAGGATCCCGGGTCAGAAAAAAATCATTGCGCTGGATTATCAAATGACAGGGTTGAGTGTCTTCTTCCTGAAGCATGGAAAGCAGTAGTTCAATAAAAGGATCAGCCGATGCCAGTGGACTGAGATGATATTTCAGGAAATCATGATCTTGAATAATATGAATGAGGAGTTGATTGAAAATAGGGGTCAGTTCAATCATCCATTCCATATCCGCACGGTTGATTTTCAGGGGATTGAGAATGAAGGGAATGTGCGTCAGCCTGTGTTGCAGATTGTATTTGATAATCCCGTGGGAATACGCGTAATCCAGAGCGGCTGACAACAATTGCGATGGGGCTATGTTCATGGTAAAACTCAGACGGAAATGGAACCTTTTCTAAAATCAGATCGGGCAATGACGGCATTGATGAGTACAGGTTTTCCCTGACGTGACAAGTCCACGGCCTGACTCAGAATGCTATCTATTTTTTCCGGATCATCCAGCAGGAGTCCTTCAGCACCAAATCCCTGAGCGACCACATGATAGTCTGTATGTCGCAGAACGGTACCGACATCGTCATTCAGAATCTCGGTCTGGTCACGGGCAATCTGGCTCCAGCAGGCATCATTCCCCACAATAGCGATCGGACTCATCCCATGCCGGACGAACGTGTCAAATTCGCTCAAACTGTAGCCAGCGGAACCATCCCCCAAAATCAACCAGATCTGGGCCTTGGGACGGCATAACGAAGCGCCTGCCACAAATCCGCCACCCACGCCAAGCGTACCAAACACGCCGGGATCCAGCCATGAAAGGGGTTTCCGCGGTCTTAGGATATAGGCCGCAGTGCCGACAAAATCGCCGCCATCCGCAATAATCACACTATCATCCGCCAGCATCTGATCCAATTTTTTAAACAGGACCAACGGATTCACTTTTTCAGTCACGGCCCTTGCCTGCTGTGCGATTTCGTCTTCGCGTTTCTGTTCATTGGCTTTCAGTAGAGCGATCCATGCTGCATCAGGCTCTGCCTGAACACCGTGTGCCAGTTCTTTCAGGAATTGCATGGAATCACCCAGAACAGCCAACGTCGGGCGTCGGTTTTTTTTGAGTTCCTGGGGATTTCGATTGATTGAAATCAGGGTTGCCTTCCGGTTGAGATGATTTCCATAATCCAGACGGAAATCGCAGGGCACACCGGCAAGTATGATCAGATCAGCCTGTTTCAAGGCTTGTTTACGGTTGTGTCGGAACTGGATTGGGTCCGCGGCACCGAGCAATCCACGAGCCATGCCTGACAGGAACACCGGAATTCCGAGAGCCTTGACGGCTGTGACCAGTTCATGCACATTTCTGGAATCAATCAGTGCCTGACTGCCGATGACCATCACCGGTTTTTTGGATTTTTTCACATACTGAATCGCTGTATCAACCATCATGTTGATGGCGTGTGGCTTATGAAACGGCAGGGTTCCGGGTTCTTCAACACTGTCAACTCCGGCAAACATGCGCCGGGTGTGGAGTTGAAGATACCAGTTGATGACTTTTCCGGTCAGATTTCCGCCAGCCTGTTCATTGCCCTTGATGCCATACCATTCCCGAATCACCGATTCCGGATAAAGCAGATCAATGGGAAGTTCTACAAAAACAGGTCCGGGAATGCCTTCCTGCGCAACCTTAAACGCATGTTCCAGCACAGGGACGATGTCACGGACATATTTGACAGATGCGGCCCATTTGACATGTGGAGCGATCAGGGAAAGCTGATCAATGTCCTGCAACGATCCGCGACCTCTAAGCACAGTCGCACTTGCGCCGCCCAGCAGGATCAGTGGCGACTGTGCCAATTGGGCGTTTTTGACAGCGGTTATGGTGTTACTCACCCCCGGTCCGGCTGTGACAGCGGCCACGCCGGGAATTCCGGTCATTCTGGAAACCGCGTCAGCCGCAAAAACCGCATGAACTTCATGTCGGACATCCACCACCTGGATTCCCAGTTTTTTACAGCCGACCAGAATGGGAGAAATATGTCCTCCGCATAGGGTGAATAAAAATGAAACACCATGTGCTTTCAGTGCGCTTGCGACAAAAGATCCGCCATCCATCATGTGTTCTCCCTGTTAATTCGTTTCTTTAAGCATGTTGAGAAAATGTTTGAAATCACTGGTTCCAGCCTGTCCCAGCAACTGGAATAATAAAGTTTCAGTCGGCATCACGACGGCGCCCGCCTGTTCCATCAATTTCAAGCCGTGTTCCCACCGAAGTTTGGTGGAAGACTGAACCGCATCAGCCATCACATAGACTGAGTAATTACGTTGAAGCAAGTCTAAAGTAGTCTGCAAAACACAAATGTGGGTTTCCATACCTGTCACGATAATATTGGGACGATCCAACCCTTCAAGCTGTTCATTGAATGGGGCGTTGGAGCAACAACTGAACGTTACTTTTTCAAGGGCTTGAATGTCACCCAGATGCGGCAAAAGAGCGTCACTGGTATGGCCAAGCCCACGCACATATTGTTCGGTCACCAAAATCGGCGAGTTCCAGTGGCGGAACATCCGGATCAACTGATTGGTGTTGCGTAAAACCTGCTGAGTGATTTCATCATTCATAATTTTGAGCAGTTTTTCCTGAATATCAATCACCAGCAGTGTGGTGTTTGCGGTATTGAGTTTGCGAATTCTCATGACGGACTCCTTGTAAAGAGGTTGTAGATTAATTCAAGGACAACGGAAAGAACCTGAACTGAGCTGCACATCTCCTGGACGAGGCATACTGAACGCTTCATTGTTTTCAAAATACAATGTCACTTTTTCAGGTTGTACTGTGATGGAAACCGGTGGTGATTTCTTCCAGTTCATGTTGGTGCTATATTCCCGGTTGTAAACTCTGGTGCATAAATATCTGATTTCCTGCGTTTCCCTTGACGGGTACAGATAAGTCGGTTCGGAAGAACAACCTGAATACAGGAGCAACAACAGGAGGATGCAATGGAACCAAAGATAACGAAACATGGTGAATTTAAAGTTTGCTTCTCACAAGAAAAAACCTTATTAGGTCCAGTTTAAATTTTTCCATTGAAAAAAACTGGCTTCCAACAGTTCATGAAAACCAGCACAGAATGGAAAAATACGTTATTGTTTATAACCTGAGAATCAGGTGAATATCCAGTCTCTAAATCAATCGGGATGCCTTATGTCTTTAAAATGTGAATTTTGCGGAAAAAAACCGCTGTTTGGCAATAATGTGAGTCACGCTAACAATAAAACAGCAAGACGCTGGCTGCCAAATATCCAAACCGTCAAACTTGTCGATAAAGGCGGAAACAAAAAAGCTGTCCGTGTTTGCACCAGTTGCATTCGATCCGGGCGAACCATGAATGCCTCCATCTGAGGGCTTGATTAACAGAAGATGACGATTCCTGCCTCTACCCCAATTTTTACGCTCGGCCCACAGGGAACTTTCAGCGATGAGGCAGCACAATTGATCTGTGGTCCGGAAACACGACTGTCTTACACACGAACCTTTGTGGAAACCTTTCAAAAACTGGAAGATCATCCTGAGGCTCTGGCAGTTTTGCCCATTGAAAACTCTGTAGCGGGCATGGTGGATCAGGTGCAGGAACTTCTGGTTTCAAAAAACTCCATCATTCTGGGCGAAATCAATCTGCTGATTCGTTACGCCCTGATTTCAAACTGTCCCTATGAACAGGTGGAACGAGTTTTCACGCACCCCCAGGCGTTTGAACAAACAATCGATTTTTCCTCAAAAAACTTTCCTGACGCCAAGCCCACTTTCACCAACAGCAATACTGATTCAGGTGTTCAGTTTCTGGACGTCATGCACGAAAAACCGGGTTCCGTCGCGATTGTTCCCATCGGTTTTGCCCAAAAATTTCCAGAATGGCATGTTGCCTCAGATATTCAGGATTATCCCAACAACACCACAAGATTCATGGTTTTCAGAAAAAGGAAAACTGGTGATTTGATGGACTTTTCCTGTAAGAAAACGTCTTTATTTGTGGAATTCAGTGAGGACCATTCCGGAATGCTGTATGAGATGTTGAGCATTTTTAAACGGTTCGATATCAACTTATGCCGTCTGGAATCTCGTCCTTCCAAAAAAGTTCCGTGGATGTATGTATTTTATGTCGATTTT
Source organism: SAR324 cluster bacterium (assembly GCA_015232315.1). Taxonomy (NCBI): domain Bacteria; class Deltaproteobacteria; species SAR324 cluster bacterium. The sequence goes on from JADFZZ010000025.1 coordinate 35,994, forward strand.
TATAACAGTCTTCATACTCCTGACTGCCTGAGCGAACTCAACGAGGCCTCATTTCAGCATAAAATTCTGGGAAGCTACAATATTTTGAATTAAGTCGGAACCTGTTATGCATCGCCATGCTGTGATTGCCCAGAAAAGTCAACAATATGTGCATAAGATGCTGTCAGACGATGAGTCTTTGCTGATTCAGTTGTGTGAGCATCTGTTTCTCTGTGGCTTTCTGTATGACGATTCCTCCGACAATGAAATCCATGAAGGTGAATTGATTCTGGAAGATTTTTTCCGGCAGGCACCGGATGTTTTTACCAGATGGGCAAACAAGGAGAAACTGCATCAATTCCAGAATTATATTCAGGGATTCAATTGGACTCAGGAACACCTCAAATACAGATTACACCAGAAAACCCTCAAAGCATTTGATCAGTTATCCACCGGACATTCTCACAGTTATAACATCCTTCACGGGGTCATGAACGGTTTAAAAAACTTTGATCGTCATCCCCTGCAGCAATTCATGCTTTGCCTCGAAACATGGTATCAGCTTTTGATTCAATCCGCTCAACCAGATGTGCTTGCCGAAATGGAAGCACCCGCTTCAGCAGAAAAAACTTTTACAGCGGCAGATATCCTCAAACTGCGACAAAACATTGTTTCCAGGATGGAACAACACAAGTTTGTGGAAACCTTGCTGAGCAGTATCACGAAAAAAGGAACTGTTCCCAAAAAGGTGGTCTATCAGCATGCTCCTCAATATCGCATTGCCATTGAGTTTTTCAGGCCATCCATGACGTTTGGAAACAATGTGAAGAGCCAGGGAGCTCCTGTAAGGTCAACAGCCTCAGCATCTCCTCAGCCCCCCCAAAAAACAGTAGCAACAACGCTGGGAAATCCACGGAAAGTTGAAACTGAAGCGGAACAGACACAAACTGAAACGATACTGGCATCTACAACGATAAAACCTGAAACCAAATCACTTCCACCACCACAAGAAGAATATTTTCCTGATGAGGACGAAGTTCCTGACGAACGTTCCAGCAATGCGGTCAACAGTGAATCCAGTGTGATCTATGGTACAGGAAAAATTTCAATGGATGCGATTTATGAGTTTGTGATGGAAAATCCTGACAGTGCCATCAAGTTCATCTTCCATAAAACCCTCGATGGCAAACCACTGGATCAGGGGCATTTGAAAATTTATGGAAAATGGGACAGTCGAGGTATGAGAAAAGCCAGTGTTCGAAAATGCCTTCTGGAATTGATGGAATGGGAAAATTTCCCGGAAATTCCGTTGTTTGATCTTCTGGAACAAATCAAGGATAAGATCTATGACATCAAGCATCAAAGGTGGTCTTCAGACAACGGTTGACGTGTCTTCTGTCTATTTTCTGTTTGTCGCAGGCGATGTTGAACTGAATTGTATTTTATCTGGTAAAGAACTTCCCTGTTTTACATTGGACCAATTCAACTGTTATCAGGAGGAAGGGGTCTGGATTGTTTATACAGGTGTTGGTGCCTTCAACAGCCTGTGTGCGACGCATGCGTTCCTGACGAACTACCGGCCTGCTGGTTGTTTTCATTTGGGGTTTTCCGGGGCGCATTTGCCGGAATTACCTGTTGGTTTGCCTGTGATCGCAGATAAGGTCGTGGCATTTTCCAGACATACAAAAACTCCAGATGGTACCCTTGTTCCCCGTAAAATTCTGATACAAAAAAATAACGCTCAGGAAGCGCTATCCGATTTGCCCTCAGACAGGGCTCTTTACACAAAACTCAAAGCCATGCTCAAAAAGCACCACATCCCTTTTGAAACAGGCATTATTGGCTTTGCGGACCAATTCAACAGTGACATTTCATTTATTAAAAAGATTCAGGAAGTGTATGGAACTTTATGTGAAGACATGGAAAGTGGCGCGGTGAGCTATATCGCCAAACGCTATGGAATCCCCGTTGCTGGAATACGTATTATATCAAACAACGAACTTTGGAAGAGTCCTGCGACTGGGGGGAGAACCGGTTTTGAGGCGATAGCGTTTGAACGATTGCGTGCTGTTGCGGATATTCTGATACAGACTCTTGCTGGACGAGATGTTTGTCTGTCCAGCACGTCAAATCAAGTCTGTGGTGAAAAAGCTGACGAAACTAAGGAAAAATTTTATTGATTTTATCGCTTAGGGTTTTTGCGTCAAACGGTTTGACAATATAGTTGCTCACACCGGCTTTCACTGCGGCAATGATGTTTTCCTGCAAGGCCTCAGCCGTCACCATCAGAACAGGAATGCTTTTCAGATTGGCATCTGTGCGGATCTCCTTGAGCAATTCCATGCCGGTCATTTTGGGCATATTCCAGTCAGTGATGACAAAATCAATCTTTTCAGATTTCAGTTTGGCCATGGCGGTCGTCCCATCATCTGCCTCAACGATGTTATTAAACCCCAACTGTCGCAAAATATTTTTGACAATTCGGCGCATGGTCGAGAAATCATCCACAACCAAAATATTCATCTCTTTATCTGCAGGCATTGGACTCCCTATAAAACAAATTGACAATTATTCTAATTCCAACAAAACAGTCTGTATTTTTATACTGATATAAAAAAAATGAGGATAGATTGTCAAGCAACTTTTCCATTATCCCATTTCTCTCAGCTTTTCTTCACTAGAAAAATACATGCAGACACTAGATAATTCAACGCAAGATCAAACACAAGAAATTACCGCATTATCTTCTGATGACGTTTATGAACTCCTTCTCAAAAACAATTTGCTGACCAGTTCAGTGCAATGGGATTTGATAAAAAAATGGGAAACCCTGATCGGACAGATCAATCAACAAATCAACCTGATTTCACGAAAAGACTGGAACAGTATCTGGGAAAAACAGGTGTTGCATTGCCTGAGTCTGCTATCGGTATGGAAAACCACACCCGGTATGGAAATATGTGATTTTGGCTCCGGCGGAGGTCTCCCGGGAGTTTTACTGGCGATTGTTTGCCCTGATTTAAAAATAACCATGATTGACGCCACCCAAAAAAAAGTGAAAGTGATCCGGCAATTGATTACGGATCTGGGATTAACCAACGCGGAAATGGTCGCTGGCAGAGGTGAAGACCTGGGAAAAACTCCTGAATATGCCCAAAAATTCTCTCTCCTTGTGTGCCGGGCAGTCAGCACTCTTGGCAACCTGGAACTCTGGACCCGCGATTTAAGGGCGCCCCAATCATCTTTGTATGTTTATAAAGGAGGCGATCTCACGCAGGAAATGGCGGAATTGTCTCAATGCCGAAATTTGAAATTCATTAAAAAATATCCGTTAACTCTGGAAGGGTATTCCGGATTTGACGAACAGGAGAAAGTGATTGTTCAGCTTTCTTTTTCAAATAAAAAAAATAAACCACGCAGCCTTCACTGAAGGCGGATGATCCACATGATTCCAGGGAGAAACCTGAATGTATGATGACAGAAAATCCATGCGTCACCTGCGGTGCCTGTTGTGCGTTTTTCAGAGTATCATTTTACTGGGCTGAATGTGATGACAGTGAATGGGGAACCGTTCCTGTCGACAGGACAGAAGTGATTTCACCATTTCACCGCTGTATGAAAGGCACCCATAAGAAACCCCCTTATTGTTCTGAATTGAAAGGTGAAATCGGAAAACTGGCATTATGTCAGATTTATGAAAAACGCCCGTCAACATGTCGTGAATTTGGAATTCAATGGCAGGATGGCTATTATGTTCAATCGCCGGAAGATTTGCTGCGTTGCAATCAGGCGAGGCTTTCCTGGAATTTACCGCCCATCGGAGGCCGACTGCCCTCAGTCGCATAGAACCATGCCTCCAAAGCTGATGTCATCACCGTTTATTCACCTTCTGGAAAAATTGCGCCCCTTATGATGGAATATTCTTATACGCTGCATGAATTGTGTTTGTGTCTCAACGGAACGACTGAAACCAGCGATTCCAACCTCCGATTTAACGCTTGTTCCATTGACACAAGAACATTGAATACCGGTGATATTTTTTTTTGTATTTCCGGTGAAACCACCGATGGCCATCTCTATGTGGCCAATGCTTTGGAAAAAGGTGCCGCGCTGATTGTCGGCAACCGCTCACGTATTCCCAGATCAATCACACAACTTTCCATTCCACTGATCCATGTAGAGGATCCCAACCGGGCATTTCTGGATCTTGCGGCCGATTACCGTAAACGTTTTCAGGGCACCGTGATTGGAGTGACCGGCAGTAATGGAAAAACTTCCACCAAAGAAATTCTCAAGGGACTGTGCCAGAACCTTGATCCCACAACACATGCGACAGCCGGCAATTTCAACAACCACATTGGTGTGCCGCTGACCTTGTTGAGCGCACCGTTATCCTCCGGTTGGTGGGTGGTTGAGATGGGAACCAATCATTTTGGTGAAATTGAAACACTGACACAGGTTGTCAGACCCAACGTTGGAATCCTGACCAGTATCGGTGAGAGCCATCTTGAGTTTTTTGACACGACTGAAGGTGTGGCTCACGAAAAATCCAGCATGTTCAACGGCATGCAACCCGGTAGTGTGGTGGTGTTTCCTGCCCACATCAAACATCGGAATATTCTGGAACAGGCGGCCCAACGGCAGGGAATCCAGATACGAACATGCGGTTTTGAGGCGTTGACTGAGGAGGCTGTGAAAGCAACGATTCTTAATCATGCCGATGAAACCACCATCTTTGAACTTTGGGGCACAACATTCGAGACAAGCCTGGTCAATCCCCTGTTGCTACTCAATCTGCTGGGATGTCTGGTGTTGCTTCAATCCTGTGGTGTTTCCATCCCTGAGTTACAACAGGCTGTAAAACAATTAAAACTGAGTGTGAAAGGCCGGATTCACACCATTCCCATGAAAGACTGGACTTTGGTGGATGACACCTATAATGCGAACCCGTCGTCGTTTCAAAGTGTGGTGAGCAGCTTGAAGCATTCTTACCCGGAACGACGATTGATTGTTGTCGCTGGAAAAATGGCGGAACTGGGACAGCACAGCATGTCCCTGCACCTTCAGACAGGCCAAATGTTTTATCAGTCAGGAATTTCGATGCTGCTGGCCTGTGGCGACAATGAATCTCAGTATTATCTCGATGGCTGGAAAAATGCAGGAGGTTCCGACCGGAATTCATTCCATGCAGGAGAGCTGGAGGATCTGTTCAATTATTTCCAAAATATTTTGAGACCCGCGGATATTGTTCTGGTAAAAGGCTCCAGAGCCGCGCGCATGGAAAATTTTGTCAAAAAATGTATCGAATCCTTGTCCTGAACGCATGATTTATCGAGTTGGTTTGTCGATAAAAGCCATGAATCAATGAAGAGCCTTGCATAACACATCTGGATGTTTTAGATAAAAACCTGAACTGAAGAAATCAGGTTCCGTGTTGCGGTTATCAGATTCACAATAATCCTTTTTTGATTCTAGCGGGTTTACTTGACCATTATGACCATGCCCGATTTGACACAACGAGAAAAAATACTGATTGGCGTCATGCTGACGTTGCTGGTCGTCTTTATATTGGGACTTTCTCTCAGGAAAATATCTCGATATGAAAGCGATTTACAACTACAGATCCTGGCCCGACAAAAGCAACTGGAATCGATCGAGAAATCTGGAAAAGAATGGCTCTCACTCCAGGAAGCACCCACAGCTCCCGTGATGCGGGACTCTCTCAGTTCGTTTATTGAACAGACGGTTCGACGCCTGGGAATGCATGAATTTCTTCAGTTGAATGTTCTGCCTACCAACCCCACCGGAATGGAAGGTGTTCAGGTCAGAATTGATCAACTCAATCTCGACCAGTTGTTCAATGTCATCTACACTCTGGAAAAAAATCGTCCAGTCCTGCTGATTGATCAGCTCGAAATCGCTGTCAGCCCCGGCAGCCGCCTGCTCAAAACATCCTTTAAAGTTTATAAACAAAGAGCGGAGTGATCCGTAATCTGAGGAGTTCGTTTCATGGTCCAGCAGCTTAATCTCAAAAAAAGTTTTCCCGGCGCACCCATGCTGATGGAAAAACTGCACTGGTTTCAGTTCCTGCAACATCCAGTCGCACGTCGTCTGAAAAAAATTCTGTTTTGGGTTGGATTCGTCATTGCGTTGTTCTCCTCTTTTTTCTGGGGATTGCAGCATAGCTTTCCAGGTGCGACCATTGCGGATTTCGTGGAAAACCAGATTCATGCCAATACCGGTATCACCGTAAAAATCAGTCCACTTCAACTTGGCTGGAAAACGCTCCATATTGATTCTGTTGAAATCATGGTGCCTGAACAAATGAATCATCCTGACATTTCGAAGCTCATCGAATTCCAGCAGATCGATGGATATCTGTGGCCGTTGCTGTCACAGGATATTGTCGTTTTATCCCAGGCGTACAATGGAAAAATCCGGATTGACACCGATATGAGGCATTTTAATCAAATGAACTATTCTCTCAGTAAAATCGCGTTGGATCAGATACCTGTGATGAATATTATTCCCTATATTTTTATCCGGGCAGATCTTTCAATGCGGGGTCAGATCACGAACCTGAGAGCGCTTCAGAACCGAAAGGAAATGTTTGCTCAAGGCAATGTTCAGGGTAAATTGGAAAACATGCTGATCCGACTGAAAGATTCTGTGTCAGAATTATTGCCGGGAATGCAACTGCCGGATGTGCAACTGGACGAAGTGTCGTTTCAGATTGATTATGGAAATACCATGAACATCAAAGAATTGCGTATCCGTGGAGATATTGAAGGCGTTTTAAAAGGTTCCATTCAGTGGAATCCGCAAAACCTGATGAGTTCCCGGGTTAATATTCAGGCTCGGGCCAAACTGGGAGAAACACTCCAGAAAGCCGCAGGTTCCATGGCGGTGCTGCTCAGACAATTTCAATGTGGCGAAACGTTTGATGTGGAGTTGACAGGCACACTGGGACAAATGAATCTGCCTAAACGAAGGCGTTGTACATGAGACGAAAAAAATCTCGCTGGCTTCTTAAAAGTACGCTGGGTTCTCTGATTCTTCTGATTTTTTTTATTCCGCTCTATCTGAATACCCCTGTTGGTGAAAGTGATGAAGAAACCATTGTCGAGATTCCGCCAGGGGCATCCTTCCGCCAGGTTTCCAATCTTCTGGCAGACAAAAAACTGGTCTCGTGGCCCTGGCTATTTGATATTCTGGCCTATGTTCGAGGAGATGAAGCAAAAATCAAGGCTGGTGAGTTTGAGGTTCACGGCAACTGGAATCCCAATGAACTGCTTAATTATCTGATTGCCGGAAAAAGCCGGATTTATAAAATCACGATTCCTGAAGGTTTGAGATATACAGAAATCACAGACCGTCTGGTGGAGCAGGGACTGGGGCGTCAGGAACGTTATCGTCAGTTGTTCAACAACAGGAGTCTCCTGGCCAAAACAGGCTGGAAAGACGCGACAACCCTGGAAGGAATGCTTTATCCTGAAACTTATTTCTTCACAAAACTTCAGACAGAAGAACAAATTCTGCTGAAAATGGTTGAACAATTGAACCACCATTACCCGGAATCCTATCATAAACGCGCCGAAGAACTGGGGTGGCAGGATTACAAAATTCTGATCATTGCGTCCATCATTGAAAAAGAAACCGGACAAGAACGGGATCGCCCCTTCATTGCCGCTGTTTTTCACAATCGCCTGAAAAAAAACATGCGGCTCGAAACGGACCCCACCGTGATTTATGGTTTGACAGACTTCAGTGGCAATCTGACTAAAAAACATCTCAAAACTTATACACCATACAACACTTACCGCATCAAGGGACTTCCCCCGACGCCCATTGCCAGTCCGGGAGAAGCTTCTATTCACAGTGCGCTTTATCCAGCGGAAGTTGATTATCTTTATTTTGTCGCCAAGGGTGACGGCACCACTTTTTTTTCCAGTAATCTGAAAACGCATAATCGTGCGGTTAAACATTATCAGATACAAAAAAATCTGGATCAACCATTCAACACCAAGCCTTGAATATGCCCATTTACACGTATCAGGCCCTGGACACCCGTGGAAAAATCAAACGTGGTTCACTGGATGCCGCATCGGTTCAGGAAATTCGTCAGCATTTAAAAAGCCAGCAGTTGTTTCCCACTGAAATCAAACTGAGCCGCTTTTCCAAAAAACAGCCCACCGCACTGGTGAACTGGAAAAAATGGATTCCAAAACGGAACAATTACAGCAAGCATTTGTCTGTATTTACCCGCCAGCTTGAAGTGCTACTGGATGCGACCATTCCTTATGACAAGGCACTGGAACTCATCATTTCCCAGACTCAGGATCCCGACTTTCAAAGCATCCTTTCCGACATTCGCGGCAGTGTGATGGAAGGCGGCCAACTGGCCGATGCGCTGGGACGTTACGCCAATGTATTCCCCCCCATGTATATCAGCATGGTCCGCTCGGGTGAAAGCGGCGGTTCGCTGGGACTGATCATGCAACGTCTGGCCAATTATTATGAAAATCAGGACAAAATCAGGGCTAAATTGAAATCCGCGATGACCTATCCCATTTTTATGGGAGTATTTGGTGTGGGTGTTGTGATTTTTATGGTGACTTACATTGTACCGAAAATTACCCAGATTTTTGAAAGCCAGGATGCCTTGTTGCCACTGCCGACCCGTATGCTGATTGCCTTGAGTGATTTTTTTGCCAATCACTGGCTATTGGTGCTGGTGTTGACAGGCTTGAGTATCTCTGGTCTGATGTATTTTTTAAAAACCCCCAAAGGCGTGCGGTTCAAAGATAAAATATCGCTTAAACTTCCACTGGTTAAAGGTCTGGTAATCAAAGTCATGGTACTGCGTTTCTGCCAAACCCTCGGAACACTCCTCAAAAGTGGCGTTGATCTGAAGTCAGCCCTGGACATTTCCAAGTTTGTGGTGGTCAATCATGTTTTCATCAACCGCCTGGAACAACTGATTCTGGATGTGAATAACAAGGGGATGCCGCTGTCTGCCGCCATGAAACGGATTGAATATTTTCCTGAATATGTGCACCACGTGGTCGCGATTGGTGAGGAAGCCGCTCGACTGGATGAATTGTTGGAACGTGTCGCGGAACGCATGGAAAATGAAGTCACCTCCACCATTGATGGAATGACCGCCTTGCTTCAGCCTGCCATGATCATGGTCATGGGGGCCGCAGTGGGCTTTATCGCGTTGGCAATTTTGTTGCCGATGTTGAATATGAGTCAGTTGTTGCAACAATGATTTAAATATTATACATACACCTCAGGTCGTCGGAATTCCTGATTGTTCCTGAAAAACCAGTGTGCTGGAACCTGAAGAGGAACCAGCCTCATGTGATGCTTGTTCAACCCCGAAAACAGGAGAGTTACCATGCGCTATCGAGAACCTCAAAACCACTCTGTCCGCCTGATCGAAAAACCGTCCGGATTCAGTTTCATTGAAATCATGGTGGTCATCATTATTCTGGGACTGCTGGCCGGTCTGGTGGGCGTGTCATTGTTTGATTCAGCCGCACAGGCCCGTGTGGACACCACCAAAACACAGATCAAGGGGCTTGAGACCGCTCTGGATCTCTATCGACTGCACAATTCACGCTATCCTTCCACCGATCAGGGACTGGACGCGCTGTTGAAAAAACCGGAAGTGGGCGTTCCCCCCAGAAACTGGAATGGTCCCTACCTGCGCAGTAAAAATATGCCTAAAGATGGCTGGGCCGCAGATTTTAAATATGTCAGCGATGGCAAGGATTATGAAATCATTTCGCTGGGAGCTGATGGTGCGGAAGGTGGAACGGATAATGATGCCGACATCAATTCCAAGGATTTGTAAGCTGAAACAATCCGCCAGCGGATTCACATTTATTGAAATCATGGTGGTGCTGGTTTTAATGTCCATCACCATGTCGCTGGCGATTCCACAAATTACCAGTTTTGCGGAAGATCCCTGGCAATCTGAATTTGGCAATCTGGTCAGAGTTTTTAAACTGTTGCGAAACGAATCCATTCTGGGACATCGGGACTATCACATTGTGTTTGATGTCAAGGAACAACAATATTATGTCGAAGTTGGACTGAAAAGTGGCCGATTTGAAAAGCTGGAAAGTCCCAAAATTCTCAAACCGCATACATTTCCAGAATCTTTTGCCCTCCAGCAGGTCAGTCTCACGGGAGACATCAATTCCCAATCAGCCTCCCGTGTGCTGAAACAACCGGTTGCTGTCCGCATTGACAGTTCGGGGTTTGTCACTCCGTTCACCCTCGTCTTTGTGGATACTGAAGCAAACTCCTTCTGGAAAATCGCCACCACCAACATCATGGGGCAACTTGAGCTTAAACAGGAATAGAAGAACCCCAAAGGGATTCAGTGTACTGGAAGTGCTGGTCGCCATTTCTATTTTGACAACCATGCTCATTGCGATTTACCAGTCATTCAGTACCTCACTGTTTATCCTGGCGTCTGTTGACAACCTCTGGAGGTCCATGACCTACACCCACAATGAACTGACCCAGTGGGAACGGAGTCTCAACGCTCCGGTCGCAGTCAATCAGGGAACCTTTGACGATAAGCATGCACTGGCAGGATTTCGCTGGAAACGGGAAATTCTGGATGTGTCGCCACTGCCCGGAGTGATTGTCAGAAAAGTCGGCTATACACTCAACTGGGATGAAGGAAAAAATGAGTATACGTATAACGCTGAAATATACATCAAACCCGACTGAGTCTTGAAACAGGAGTTGCTAACCGACTAAATTCCCCATGAATTGTTCATAAATCCCACGTACTTTTCTGGTGGTTTCCCGATAGGCCTGCTGAAAATCAGAAATTTCATGTCCCTGCCGTTGTAACAACTGTAGCAACGGTTCAGTTTCCAGTGATTTGAAATCAAGTGTGTTGGTGGATTTGTCATACAACAACCGCAGATAACTCTCGATCTGTCGGAGCATCCGGTAACACCCGAGCAGGGTTTGAGCCGTTGATTCATCCATCACACCAAAGGCGCTCATCTTTTCCAAAGCATCCAGTGTACTGTTCGTGTACAATGCCGGATGCCTGGGACCATGCAGTAACTGTAGATATTGGGTCATGTATTCCACATCCAGCAAGCCGCCAAAGCCTTCCTTCAGATTCATTTTCTGGTCCGTCTCTCCCGCCAGTTCCTCCTGCTTGCGATACCGCATGTGATTAATCTGCCGGCGCAGATCTTCCGGCGGAGTCCATTCGGTGATGGCCTGATGAATGCTGTTTTCCACGGCTTTTTTCCAGGGTTCATGCGCCAGATCTCCGGCAACCGGACGTGCCCTCAACATTGCCTGATGCTCCCACGGAGCAGAGGTTTGATGATATTTCAAAAACGCGGACAACGGCGTGACCAGCACACCAGCGTTTCCGGATGGACGCAACCGTGTATCCAGTTGATAGGCAAACCCTGAGCGTGTGAACGTGGACATGATCGTGATCAGACGCTGGATCAGCTTGACGTAATAGGCCTGGGCTGAAATGGATGTGGCACCATTGGTCATTCCATATTCTGAATAAATAAACACCAGATCCAGATCCGAAAGATAGGTCAGCTCCATTCCACCAAATTTTCCAAGCCCCAAAATTGCCAAACGGGTGGGCTCGCCCTGTTCGTTGAACGGTTCACCATAGCGGGATTTAACATAATCTGAAGCCATCATGAACGCGGCCTGCAGGATCACTTCGCCCAGATGATTCAATCGCTTCCGTGCCTGATCATAGGACAGCAACCCATCCAGTTCAGCACTGCCCACCAGAAATGTCATGGTGTGTTTGTAATCTCTCAAGCGATCCAGTTGTGCTTCTTCATCCTCTTTGTCCCGCACAATCTCTTCCATTTCCCGAGTCCAGATGTCCCGGGTATAAGCCCAGTTCTGCTGTTCCAGCAATTTCAGCAGATCCAGATGGTTGAGCAGATAATTCCATAAAAACTCGCTGGTTTCCGCGATCACAGCCAGACGTTCCAGAGACGATGGATGGTTCACCAGATGCTCATACAAATAAATCCGTGGCCCAATGTGTTCAAACAGACGCTGGAATCTTGTTTCCAGCAATGATTGTTCAGAACTTTGGAGGATTGGAGCCAACTGCGTCGCCATCGAATCAATGGTTCGGGCAATGTCTTCCGGAAAATTTCTGAATTTGGTGCTGTTGCGGATCGCGGCTTCAATTTCCACATGCTTTTTGCTGAACAGACCGCCAAAAATGGAACGTACCTTCGACATCACATCCTTGAGATCCTGGAGCAAAAACCGGCGGGATACTTCAATATCGGAATGAGGGTATTTCAGAATTCTGGCCAGACGGTTTTGCTGGGTCACATCGGCTGGCACCGTATGCGTCTGGAATTCTTCCCACAATTGCAACCGATGTTCTACTTTTCTCAAAAACAGATAGGATTCTCGTAAGGTTTGAACATCACGTTCAGATACCATCTTGCGCAACCCCAGTTGCTGGAGTGCTTCAAGCGTGTTGGACTTCCGCAACACGGCGTTTGGTCCGGCATACAGCATTTGAAACGTCTGCACAAAAAACTCGATTTCACGGATTCCGCCGACCCCGAGTTTGACGTTCAAGTGGTTTTCTCGCAAATGTTCTTTTTCAATACGGTGTTTGACGCTTTCCACTTCATGCAACAGATTTTCATCAATCAAGCGACTGAAAATAAACGGCGACATCATCTGTAAAAAATCCTCGCCCCCGGGACCTGCGATCACACTGGCTTTGATCAGCGCCTGACGTTCCCACAATTCTCCCTTGACCTGATAATAAACTTCTGCGGAATACATGGAGGCCACCAGCGGTGACTGCTCGCCTCCCGGACGCAACCGCATATCGACCCTGCAAACAAAGCCATCTTCTGTGACGTCCGACATGATGGAAATCATGGTTCTCGCGACTTTTTGACGGAGTGTCTCTTTTTCCAGAACATCCTCCGGTACCTGTTCCGGATCATACAGAAAAATCAGATCAATGTCTGAGGAGTAATTCAGTTCATTGCCGCCCATTTTCCCCATACCCAGCACAAAAAATGGCCATTCAGGGTTGTTCAATAAAGACTGAAAATCAATAGTTTCTGTTCCTCTGGCAAACGGCAACGAAGCCAGCAACGCGTATTTGACACAACAGCAGGCAACAGAAGTTAATTCGGCCAGGGTTTCTTCAAACGGACACAGTTCTGCCAGATCCCTGACCGTGATGCGTAGATATTCTGAATATTTATACTGTCGAAGCAGAGTTTTTAAGCGATGCACATCCAGGGCACCTTCTGCGGCCAGAAGATCACCCAGTTCCTGTTCCATCTCTGCCCGGCTTTTCATTTGACGCAATCTGGAGGAATTCAGTATTTTTTCTGCCCATTGCGGATATTTCACCAGATACCGGGTCAGGAATTCACTGCGTCCGAAAATAGTCAGTAAGGCAGGAAGTTCCGGATGCGTAAAGTTCCATGCGAATCCGCTCTGTTTTTCCCCGACATTCAGAAATACCAGAAATTGCTGCAGGGTCTGATCAGGATCATAGGTGGAAAGCAGAACCTCCAGCAACTCCTGTTGCTTCGAGTGAAATCCCGACCGTGTTTCCAGAGAGTCCAGAGCAGTGGCAATTCTGGCGTAATTAACGGGAGCATAAACCCTGGATGTTGCTTCAAAAGCACGGTTCCAGGAACCTTGCTTTTGTTTTTCCAGAATAAGGGTCGAAATCCACTCATTGATTGTCATGGGTTGCCTGTATGGGATTTTATGTGGTCGGAATCAAGCACGATGTAAAAAAGATCACCTGCTATCGTTTTTAAATGGATTCAAGAGGGTCAATGAATCATTCACGATCAATCCATCCTGCATATCCTCGGACAAAAAAAATCGGCAATTCATATGGAGGGCACATTGAACATGAATAGAATCATAAGGGGAAAAGGCATATTTTTGACAAAGTTTTTCAGCCTCTAAAATGATACCTGAAGAAATAAGTAACGGATTCCATGTAATAAACTGTCGCAGGAATTGATCTCTATAAGCAGCGTCAACCCAATGCGAAAATTTTCGAATTGCCGCATTTCTCCACTCACTCATGACTTGTACCGAGATCCGTCCATTTCCATTCTTAAAAAAATGTTCACAAAGAATTTGAGCTTTTTTATGTTTCTGAATGCCGGTTGTATCAATCAGGTAAATGAAGAGATTCGTATCCAGATAACACACAGCCTGTTGGTAATCATCGTTCATTCAACTGTTCCCGGGTAAGTTTATTTTGCTCCCAATTCAACGGAAACGAACGGTGGTTTTTAATGAATGTCAGAGCATCCTTCCATTCTTGTGTGTTTTCCGAAGGTAGCAGATTGGGGATTTTTTGTTGCAATGCTTCATCTACTATTTGCTGGATAAATGCCTCAATTTTTACTCCTGCCAAATGCTCCTGCAATGATTCAGGCAAATGCAGTCTGATGGAATAATCCATAAAATTTCCTGGAAAATATTAAAAATAAATCAAATATTCTATCAATGATTTAACAGCAGAGCAATGGGATGTCAAAAACTATTTTCCTTCAAGGCACCCTGGTTGAATCTAACTGTCTACCTGTCTGATACGGCTTTAAATAATGAGGATTGGGAGGCGAAATCAAGTGAAAGAATCTGAGGAGGATCTGACTATAGCGCAACCCCCTTCTGTTTGCACCGGGGCGTACCGCTCGCGAAAATAGTGAATGATGCGCATAAAAAAAGCTGAGGCAAGCCATATTCTGCCGCCTCAGCTTCTTATTGATGTTTGAAATATCATGAAAGAACCCGGTAAACCAAAACTACCAGGCTCATTTCATTTATCTAAACATATCCATGATCGTCGTAATGACGGTAGTGAGAGTGCTCGTATCATAAGTAAAGCGATAACCGCCAGTCTGCAAATGGCTGTTTAACGAAGTAACTCCAGCAATATCGCCTTCCTTGAGGAATGCGGCCCGGTGACATGCGCCACAGGCTTTCGCACCGGGGCCAACCACAACCGCCGGGGTCGCCGGGATCGGAGGCACACCAGTGACACTAACCTTTGTTGTTTCAGAGAGCACGCCTGGCATCGATTTGGCCTGATCTGGAACATCATAGGTTTTCCTGGAATATTCACCATTCAGTAATTTATCGGTTTCTCTGGTATCCCTATGGCATGACTCACAGTTGATAGACGTGAAATCCGGAAACACAAACTCAATGTGCTCGTTATATCTCGCTTTTTCTACTGGATCAGAGAAATCAATATTTTGAATAGTAAAGGGCTCGAAACGATGAATCGCATGAACATAGGAATCAATGGATCGTGACTGGCCCTGCAAATTACTACCCGCTGTGATCGGCACATGACACATTCGGCAAACCACGATATTGCCCCCACGATCAGCGCTGTGGAAGGTGGTGGCCAACTGATCATGGCAACGGTTACAACCGCTAAGTCCGCCGTTATTGGCTGTAGTCACATCCACATTCACTATGGCATTGGCGCCTTTGAAATAATCATGGACGTAACCTACAGAATCCCCACTGTCCACATTATAAGTTTTGGACACGGCATTGAGACCCACGTATGTGGTGCCACCAGTGACCAGAGGCAAACTAAGTCGGAAAGCGACTTCCATTTTGTGTACCTGACCGCCGGCAATCATATTAAGCAGAGTCTTACCACCAACCGAGGAACTTGCCGTGACAGAGGCTAAATTCATCGTCACTACCCATTTGCCGTCACTGCCGTCTGCATCAACTTCGGCAAAAGTGGTGCTTGCGGTACCCATGGTTTTGGAAATACCGGCGATGATGAAGTCCTTGGTATCATAGCCATAGAAGCCGACCGTAATGATCGGGGTAATATTTTTCACTTCCAGACCACCCGCAGTTCCTGTGGCACTGACGGTGATGGTAAGGGTATTGCCGGAGCGGGTCACGGAATCAATATCTCCTTTGATTTTATCCGCATACTTGTTTCCGGTGGAGTCATAAATTATAGGATCGTAGCCAGTGTGCAGTTTACTGAATACTGAAGCTCCGCCAGTTTTATGGCAAGAATTACAATCAGCCGTAGTCACAGCTCCACTGACAACATGGGTCGATGTCACATTCTTTGCTTCCCACAGAGTCTTCAACGCCGGACCGGATTTTGATCCTACAGGTGGATTGACCGTAGTATCCACTGTGTAATAGTAATTGCCTGAGCGATTTTTAATTTTTGAGATAGTATCTTTTCCACCAGTAACCGGGTGGCAACTCTTACAGGTTTCAAGGGTGAAGTTGGCATCCGTCAGGATTTTATCCAGTTTTCCAGCGTGGCAGGTAGTACAACTCTGCATGGACTGAGGATAAGGAAACTCCATGGCATGTGACATATGCACATCGTTCATCAGCTTGGTCTTGTAAGCGTATGTGGCTTTATCAGCATCAGATTTCTTTTTAGTTCCCAGAAAAATCTCCGCCCAATACGCTGGGTTGTCCACAGCGATCTGCCAGTCTTCATGGCCACCACTGGTGTTGTCGAGATGACATACTTTACAAGTCAAGAAGTCCTGACTTCCATTCTGGCTGACATCACCGATGATGTAGCCATGCTTATAATAGGGTGTTCCATGGCAGTTTTGACAACCGGAGGCATTCGCGCTGGAAGCATAGTCTACCGTTCCCAGGGTCAGAACTCCTGCAAACGGGTATTTGGCAAGACTGATGTGGAGGCTTGGAATGGATTCTTGCAGTTCATCATCGCCATACACAACAACCAGTGCGTTGAGTTTTGACAAATCGCCAAGAGATGTTTCAGTGCTGACATTTGTACAGACATTGGTCTTGGAATTGTAAGAAAGGGTATCCCCGGCTTTTCCAGCATTGGCTCTCAAACTCAATCTTTTAGGGGCCTGGAATTCAGCGTTGTCATCGCCTTTATATTCGCTCACGCCAATACTCAGCGCATCAGCATCAGTACAATCGAAGTTCGCACCATTTTTCATCATTTTGAACGTGATGGTGTCATTTCCGCCACCATTTTCGTAAGTGATATCCGAAACAGTGATGGCATTATACTGGAATAGCTCATTATATGCTTCCTGGTGACAAGCTCCATCTTTGGCCGCCAGTCCCTGATGACAAGTGGCACAGGACTCTGGTTGAACGTCAGAGGCCGATATCCGCATATTGCTGTGCGCTGTTTGCAGAGCACCGAGTCTCTCTGCACTCTTTTCAAAACAACGAGCCTTGATGGATGTTTCCTCAGAAACAGTCACACTCGTTCCATCTGTTCCATCTGTTCCATTCTGGCCGTCTTCGCCCTTTTCACTACAACCGATGATGAAGAGGGACATTCCCATCAACAGCATAAGAAGAAGTTTATTCTTCATCATTTTATATATATTAACCATATCTTACCTCCACATAACGTTTCGATCTATTTGACCTGTTATCTCAAAACCGGGAAAAATTTCTCTGGTCTGAGCACCGTATTGCCCATCAGTGGGACTTTCACTTCATCCACACCATTGGTTTGATTTACTAAAAGCGGAGAAGCAAATAAAAATATTCTTCGGTCCCGGTTGTTTCCGACCGGGCTGATGAAACACTGTTTATCCACGTTCCCACACGTTGCGTTCACAACTTAGCCATAACCATTCAAATCCCTTTCTAAAGGGCTCATAAATATTTTCATGATTTCCAGACAACCATTAAATTTGAGCCATATTCTCCTTGTATATGAGGTTATAATAATAGCTACATTTAGAAAATCCTGATTTGCATCAGGATACAGGGAACAACCGATTTGTCATCGTAGTGAAAATCGATTGTCACCATTATAACTTTGAGTCTTTTTAAACCGTTGCAATGGTGTTTACTACTTATAATTTTTCCCCTCCAAGGGCGACCGCAATCTGTTTGACTTGAGCCGAGGTAAAGGTAATCCCTCTCTCCTGATAGAATTTTACCATGTTGGCATCGGTCTCCAATGCTTTCTGAATTTTGTCCGCGTTGCGACTTGGTTTTTGGGTTGAAATAAACTGACCATGACAACTTGAACAATAGTTGTTTGTGTATAGATCAGCCCCTTGCACGGCATCTGAAACACTGCTGATCTGATCGTCTGAAAGACTCAGTGTTCCCATTCCGCCTTTATTGGCGGTAATAGCAGCCTTAATACCTGTGGCGGTTTTATCGGTGAAGGTGGCGGTTCCCAAATCTGTGTGGCATCCTGAATTGACACAACTCTGGGCATAGAAATAAGCCCCTCCCTGAAAATTGACGTTTTGCAAAATATTGGCAATAGCTGTTAGTTTTTCCCCTGGGACTTTTTTACTTTCCACCAGACCAATCAACAATCCCATCTCGCCTACATCGTCAAGAATCGCTTGTTGAATTTCTGTATCTGTACGCTTTGCTTCCGTAGTTTCTGACAGTGACTTATGACAAACCTCACAATATTGCGCATAAAGAGCTGTGCCGTCTGTTTCTTCGGCTTGATTCCCTATCACGGAATCAATGGAGTCTTCGCCCTCTTCAGGAGCACCGCAACTGATCACCATCAGACTGATGATAACAATACTCATAATCCATGTTGCTCGCATGATAATATCCTTTATAACACTGAAACGGCGCATATTTTCTCCTGACAATAGTTTAATTTTGGGTGATATCCTCTCTGAGGCAAATAAAGTCCAGCCATTTATTGAATTCTGAAGTTAACCACATCTCAGAATTTCTTCCAAATTGCTGATGCAAATAATTTCTAGTCCGCTACGTTGATCACTCTGTCGGTAGTCCGTTTTCCCCAATGAGGATCTTTTTCTGAGAGGCGTTCTTTTCTGAATGCGCCAATTTCGATCGGGACTGTCATTTTTGCCAGAAACGTAAAGATCAGTCCACCAATGGCCCAGATGCCTACACATACACCAATCTCATAAATGCT
Source organism: SAR324 cluster bacterium (assembly GCA_015232315.1). Classification (NCBI taxonomy): domain Bacteria; class Deltaproteobacteria; species SAR324 cluster bacterium. The sequence goes on from JADFZZ010000025.1 coordinate 54,940, forward strand.
GGGGGAATACTCAACAATATCGCCCAATGGAGAAGGAATGAATCCCGGAATCACGAGGCCCATGCCTTTTTCGATCCAGATGCCAACAATCAACAGCAGGCAGGCGATGTTGAGAAAAAGCTTGTTATTACGCAACTTATGAACAGAGAGAATAAAAACAGCGGTCACATTCAATGCAACGGCAGTCCAAATCCACGGAACCAGGTGGTTATGTCCCTCTAGTCCGAAAAACAGGTACTGAATTGAACTGGCATGTTGGGTTTGACTATAAAAGTCCGTGAAAAATTCAGCACCAAGCAAAAACAGACTGATTTGCAGTGCAACCGCAGTAATGAGAGCCAAACTTTCAATAACCTTTGCACTGACTTTCAGTTTTGTTTGTCGATCAATCACCTGCAATATCAGAATCATAAATGCCGGACCCGAAGAAAACGCGGAAGCCAGAAAGCGAGGTCCGAGAATGCTGGAATGCCAGAAAGGTCGGGAAACATTGGATGAAAACAGAAACGCTGTCACGGTGTGGATAGAGATCGCAAAAAAGATGGAAAGTAACACCAAGGGAAAATAAATTTTCGGATTGGGTTCCCTGCCTTCAAATTTTGTATAAAGCATGTAGGTCGGAATAATCAGATTCAATATCAAGTAGGTGTTGATGACCACGACATCCCAAGCCAGCATGGAAGAGGGGAAATTCAAACGACCGATGAACGGAAGAATATGCCAAAGTCGATCCGGACGTCCCAAACTGGCAAGAATGAACAGGATGCACATGATGCACGCTGTCGCCGCAATGACTTCGCCCATGATGACGACTTCCTTGATGGACTCTTGATGAAAAATATACGCGGGAATGACCAGCATGACCGCGGCCGCGGCAATTCCAACCATGAAAGCAAAATTGGCGATGTAAATGCCCCAGGGAACTTCCTCTCCCAGATCGGTGGAGTGAAGAGCCCCTACCTGAAACTGGTAGACATAACAATAGAGCCCCACCAACGCCAGAAAACCCAGCATAGCGACCCACGTCCAATAAACGCGCCCTCCGCGAAATATTTCTAAAGCTGATTGCAAAAAAAACCGAACAACTTTCATCAGATCTCCTCTAATCGGTATAATACCAGAATTTGGGATTAGTATTTAATTCTTCTTTCAAGCGAAAAACGGTTTTGTTTTCCAGAATATAACGAATTTCGCTGTTTGGATCGAGCAGATTCCCAAAAACCCTGGCACCAGTAGGACAGGCTTCCAGACAGGCAGGTAATTTCCCTTTTCGGGTTCGTTGCACGCAGAAGGTACATTTTTCCATCACGCCACGTTCCCGGGGTCGGTTCCCCAGATAATGGGTGACAGGATTAATTTTTTCCGGAGGCAAATCAGGATCTTCCCAGTTGAAACGACGCGCCCAATAGGGACATGCCACCACACAGTAATGGCACCCGATGCACCAGTTATAATCAATGACCACAATCCCGTCATCCTCTTTCCAGGTAGCTTTGGTGGGGCAGGCTCTCACGCAGGGGGGATTTTCGCAATGGTGACACTGGATCGGGAGATACATTTTCCCTTCCTGGGGAACAGTTTCCGAATCATAGTAATGATTTGATTCTTCAATGTTCATGGAGCCTTTATCCATCTCCAGCACACGGATGTACTGAATTTGAAGAGCCCGGCTGGTGTTGTTTTCTTCCATACATGCGGTAACACATTTGCGATAGCCCTTACACTTCGAGATATTCAGAGCGTATCCAAACAGAACCCCTTCAAGCGGAGGATCATTATTGATCTGGATGTCTACACCATATTTTCGTTTGGTCTTCCGTTCCAGACGGGCAATGGCATCAGCCACTTCTTCTTTGGTCATCTTCTGATAATGCCCCTGAAAAAATTCCTGAACCGCATCGGTGAAAGCATCGCCATCAACCGGGGTGGATGCCATTGCCGTCGTAGCCGCAACGGTTGCCCCAGCAATACTGGCTTTTTTAAAAAATTTTCGTCGGGAAATTGCTTTCGTTGATCCGGAACCTGAATTTTCCGGGAGTTGTTCATTTGGGTCTGACATGGTGGTTCCCTATTCTTTGTCTTTTTTGTGAATATTCCACATGTGGAGCGTCGATTTATGTTCTGGTCTACTTACATGAACCACCGCATGATGCCTTCTGGGTGGAGGATCCGGTTGTTTGGGTTTGATGGAGGGAGAGTGCGGATCATGACACTCGGTGCATACCAGAATCTGACGCTCACCATTCCAGTTTCCTATCCGTTTTCCATGCGCGCCAAAATACCAATCTTTTTGGCGTGCAGCATGACACTGACCACACAGCAGATAGGATTGATTAAAGTCGATCTGCTGGTCCTTCAGTGACTTCAAGTAATTCATGTGATTCAGATTATGGCAGTTCAAGCACCAGAAGCGCTGTTCCCCATGATCCAGAACAATATTCGTATGCTCTTCAGTTAAGGTACGTTCCACATTCTTGTTGATCTCTGCGTCTTCATGACAGTCCAGACAAGGATAGTTTTCAAGTTCAGTCTTACGTGGAGGAACAACAAACGGTGGGAAGGCTTTTATTTTTTCTCCAGGTGTCACCTCTTCTCTTTTCCAGAAGTCACGGACGTAGGCAAGTGTGACCTGCGCTGTTTCACTCAACTTGATGCCCTCTTCAGCCTTTTCATTGGTATCTCCGGCATCCTGTTCGTCATTTTCATCATCGCCTTCGTCCTCTGCGGCATCGTCTGTTTCATCGGAAGGAGTCTCAGCATAAACCGGACTTTCATGGAGGGAAACAACGATCCACGAGCTCCCCCACAAACCGAGAAGCACTATCAGAATGCCTATCATGCTTTTAGTCATTTTGTTCATACAAAACCTGATCATTCGTAAGTTTCTGCTCCACCGGTATGGCAATCGGAACAATCCGTATATTCACTCATTTTTTCATTTTCATCATCGCCTTCTCGGATAGGATGGCGAAATTCCAGGCCTTTTTCAAAGTCAACGGTTCCGGACTGAATGTTTTCGCCTTGTGCCAGGATCAAGTGACATTTATCACACGTTGTAAAAATGGTTTCCCCTTTGTCCGACTGCAATTGATCCGTGTGACAACGAAAACATCCTTGCCAATCCCGGTGTCCAATATTATCCGGATAGGCCGACCACTTGGTTTTCATCTCCGGGAAAATAGTTTTCTGATACACTTCCTGAACACCATTGATAGCGACTTCCACCTTTCCATTGTGTTCTTCAAAAATGTCCGGATAGTTTTCTTTATAAAAATCTCTGAGTGCATTCGCAATACCGACCACCGCCTCTTCTGTGGTTTCATAGTTGGTGTCAATGGCTTTCACCGCCTCTTTTTTAATATAGGGAAGGTCCAATGGAATAACGCCTGATTCCATTGCCTGATTGATCGAATCCATGGGGCTTGGAAATTTATGGGCTGGGCGATTATGACAGTCCATGCAATCCATCACACGCACCGGCAAGGTTTTCCGTTCTTCTTCCGTGAGTGGTTTTTCTGTTTGATTGAAGGTGCTCACACTTCCGTCCGAACGTTTGATACGGACCCAGGCGATGTTCTGCCGTTTTTCATCGCGAGCGATATATTCAACTTTGGAGGCCAGCAACATATGGTAATGGATGCCTCGACCTTTCATCATCATCGTTTCTTCGCCACCAATCTTGATCAACATCCGAAGCTTATAGGGGGTATTGTCTTCGTCTGACAGGAAGTGGGTTTTGACTGTTTCCCGATAGCCAATAAATTTTTTGGGCCAGTGACAGGTTTCGCAGGTTTCGCGTGCAGGACGCAAATCATGGATGGGCGTGGGAATAGGACGTGAATAGCTATTGGCCATCACCGCAAAAACCTGTCTTAGTCCTGATAACTTGGATTTGACATACCAATCAGCCCCACCGCCAATGTGACATTCCACACACTTCACCCGCGCATGAGAAGACTCATGATAGGTTGTCCACTCCGGTTTCATGACACTGTGGCAGGTCTGGCCACAGAATTCTACCGATTCTGTGACATGATAACCTTTATAACTGGCAATCCCCAGAAGCAATGTGATTGAAACAGTTATGACTGAGCCGATGAACAAAGTCATCAACGGGTGGGTGAGTAAAAAATGCTCTGAAAACGATGAGACTTCTCCCCGCTTCTGTTTCTGCTTACCACGAATATGTCCAACGACGAACAGCGATATACCCACAATGGTAAAGCCAAACAGCACCGCATAACCGATCCCGACATAGGACGAGGAGTCTTTGGAAAAGACCCCCGCAAAAAACAGAAACATCAAACCAATGACACCAATCAGGGCCAAAATGAAACCCGACATATTCAAAAAGTTCAAGGGCATTTTCAAATGTCGCTTCTCTGGTGCGCCAGTCCCTGGATTATTTTCCGTCTCGTTCATATTGATTTCCCTATAAGAGGTTCAACTTGAAGTAGGGTGCTCATTTATTGAAATATACGTCGATTATTGATGTGAGTCTCAGTTCACTTCTGCCGGGATTTCATCTGCTTACGGACTTCATCCCGTTTGGCACTGAGCGAATCGAGGACCGTGCGTGTTTTCGTGGCGATATTTTTGAGATCAAAGGTATGCCAGGTAGTTGAAAGATCTTCCAGTTGACCATCTATGCCGGTCAGGAAAGACTTGGTATCTGTGGGCTCTCCCCGAAGAGAAATATAGCGATAGAAGCGATGGATGGAAAGAAATTGATTGAGTAAATTCTCAGCTTTGTCAGGAATTTCAGGATTGTTTTTGGTTTTTTCATTGTGGCACTGAACACAGGTTTTTTTCACAGTGTTGACGTTCAACGCAGCCACATTGAGAGACCCATGACAGGTCACACAGTTGGGGCCCTGGTGTCCGTCTTTCTTTTTGGTGAGGTTCTCAAAATGAGGACTTTTGCGGTAGCCATTATAAATATCATCATGACAGGTCCCACAAGTATCAGGAACATTGGCAAATCTCACATTGGAATCAATGTCTTTCCCATGAGCCAGTTTTTTATCTGCTTCTTCCTGATTGCCCCCATGACAATCAGTACAGGTCACTTCTTCCTGATTATGTGTCGACGAAGTCCATTGCTGGAAATAATTGTATAATTTTTTATTGGTCACCAGAAAATCCGAATCGCTGTGACAATCGACACAGGAGTTTTCAACTTTTTTTGCAAAAGCCAGTCCGCCAGTTCCCACAAGAAATGCAACGTTCACAAGGAAACATAACAAAAACAAATATCGTTTTTCTGAAATATTTCTATCTAAGCGCTGACAGTTCATGAGCTATCTCAGTGAAATGATTCCGAGCTATGGCAGTCACTACGAAAAACGGACCGCAGTCCCGGGAAATTCATGTGATGAATCAGATGCGCTTTCAGGTAAGAAAACGCATCCTTGAGATCAATTTGTATTATATGCTCCGGAATTATTCTTTGTCATCCTCATCAGCATCGTCAGCTTTATCACTTCCGCCGTCATCATATGGTCCTCGTGGATGAGCAATATCCTTCTTGGCTTGTTCAAAATCGAAACCTTTTTTCGGATCCCAGCTAGGATTTTTGAAGGTTTTGCCACCAACAGTGATTTCCGCGGCATGACATTGTGTACAATTCTCTTTAGTTCCCAAACTCAAACCAAATTTTTCTTTCAGGTTTTCCCGTTCTGTTTTGAGAGCCGAGGCAGTTTTATCATACTCAGGTGTTCCTTCTTTGAGTTTTGCCAGTTCCATTTTTAAACGGTGCAATTCTTTTTTAACCTTTTTACTTTTGTAGTTGCTTCCAGGACCATGGCAAGACTCACATTGCACACCGTCTTCCATACTGAATTTTTTATCAAACATTTTTTTGTCTTCACCATAACCTGTCACATGACAAGTCAAGCATTCAGCACTTTCAGAAGGAACTCCGGTGAAACCGATTTTCTTCGCGGCTTCCAGGGCTTTGTCGGATTTCAGCGTTTCAAAAGATTTGGCCAGTTTTGTTTTTTGCCAGATTTTAAACTGCTCGCCTTCTTTTTCACTTTTATGGCACTTTTTACATTGATTGACACCTACATACTTAGCAGGCTTTGCCTGACTCTGTCCACTCAACGGAAAAGCCCACACCAGTCCTAACATTGAAAGAACAATCACTCCTTTTTTCCACATACCCATCTCCTTTGGTTTGTTGTTGATCAAAATTACTTTACAGGCAGAACAGCCCTCCCCTTATCAGTGCGCTTTATTGCGCACTACTCATTTTTTTTCATGACATAAAAACTGCTTGATGATCCAGAAAAAAGTTCGGCACACCTATGTTTCTTTTCAATTTTTAAGGTGTTGCGGAGTACGATGGCATAACATACAACCCTCCTCGGGTGTCGAATTGGACTCCAGGTGACATCCCAGACAATGATTTTGACTCCAGTTCGCAATATGAGAGCGAGGAGCTGTTTCATTGTGACAGGCCACACAAGTATCCTGTTTGTGACAGGTCATGCATTTTTCACGGTCGGCACTTGCCATGATGCCATGTCCACGAGCCTGCCAGAACTGAGTGTGGTCTTTGGGCTTTTCGGTCTTATGACAATCCACACATGTTTTCTGGACATGACACGTCATGCAGTCTTTGCCATGAGAGCCTTCATTGAGATGAGACACGGTTCCATGGTATTTAGGCCACTGAGCCTTGTGCTGGTCAGGTTTGAAGTTTTGATCAAAAGTATCTTTGGTGTGGCAGGATTGACAGGCATTCCGCACCTGAAATCCCTCAATTTGCTCCAGGTGACAATCAATACATTGTCTGGGCGTTGGCATATACTTACCGACAGGAATTTCTAGCCCTTCATCGTGCGCAATATCGCCATGACAGGCTTCGCATTTCAAATCCTTATCAAGATGCGTCTTGTGAGAAAATTCCAGATTTTTATAGGGACGAGGCCCCATTTTGACTACCCGTTTTTTAGCTTCAATATCAGCAAGATCGGCCAAAGTTCCAGTGTGGCAGGTGAGACATTCTTCCTTATCCACTTCTGTAGTTTCAGTTTCCTCAACGTCAGCGTCATCATTTTCATCATTTTCGTTGTCGCTGTTCACAAGACCTGTATTTTCATGGCAATCCGCACAGGTTTCCTTGGTGGGAAGAAGTTTTCCTTTTTCCGCACCTTCTTCGTGGCAATCCTCGCACGCTTTTTCTTCTTCAACAACATGCTTGAAATGATTTAATTTCAGATCGCGTCTATGCTCTTCAGCCTGAAGCGAGTGACCTCCCAAGAACAGCATCAGCAAGCTCACAAGGCATATAAAATTGCGTTGGATTGGGGAATATTTAGAAATCACGACGTACCTCCACCTTCATAGTTTGATAATCTTCCAGGCTTTGCTCCATTTCAACGCCACCGGTGACCTTGTAATGCTCGCCAACGGGAATCGTTGCTTTCACATATTGTGTTTGCACCTCAGTGCGTTCTCCCAATTCCAGATAATCTTCATATTTATACAGACTGAAGTAAGTACCGACATTCACTTTCAAGGCACGCTTTTTTCCGTTGCGGTATTCCAGATCAAAACCTCCGGAGTTGCCTTCATACGTTTTGCTTTGCCATTGCTCCCCGGTCAGGGACAGCGATAAATTTTCCATGAGAAACTCATACACTTCAAACACAGTAAACGCCCTGGAATATTCGCGGTTGAAGACACTTTCATCTTCTGTGTCCAGCAACGCCCGAGCAAAATACCCCAGACTCAGCGAATAGTTGTCCGCAAATTCTTTACGAACCTTGAGGTCATAACTGTGATATGGATTGGAATCGCCCAGCACATCATAAAACAACGATGTTTCATTGGACAATTCCTGCTGTAAGAGGAGTTGTCGGAAATAGCGGAAATACAATTCAAACCCTGCGAGATCGCTATTGAGAGAACTGAGTGTCATATCTCTTGTCTCGCCATTGAGCCAACGTACTTTTGCGATGCCTTTTGAACCGGGAGCAAACAATTGTTGCAGTTTCAGTGAGACCATTTGATCATTTTGATCAGTAACCTCTTTTCGTTGAGTCCGTTCATCCTTGGCGGAAAGCACATCCAGGCTTAACTTGGTACTTTCCAACGGAGAATAATCAACACCGAAAATTGCAGTCACATCTGAACCCGGTGTTGTTTCATGATAGTGAACACTCTTGCCTCCACTGACAGTAAAGAACCATTCAGAAGAGAGTTTCAGATCCGCGGCAATCCCATCAAAATAAATCCAGCCATCACGGGTGCTCGCTTGCCGCCCTAGCCGAAGTTGATTCAACTTCATGACGTGATTCATATCAAAATGAGCCTCATACACATAGCTTGAAGACGCCTCCTGAGTATCGCCGAGATCCCTGAAAGGGTCATACGCTGTCTCTGCAGGATCAACTGGATCCAGATCAGTCCGGTTTTCTCCAAAAAAATGAAATTCGTAAGCGTTGTCCGACATAATGAGATCAGCTCCCACTTTGGTGCGCAGATCCTGATCGGTATAGTCAACGTCATTATAGGTCGTGGATCGGGAGATATAAGCGACGGAAATAAATCCCATGCGGTCTGTTGTTTTCTTCTCAGGGACCGTCTCTTTGGATTCCTGCTCAGAAGAGGACTCTTCAGCAAAAACAGCAGCAGGGATCAAAAAAAGCGCGGTGTAACAAATGAAGAAGATAAGGAGGAGAGTGGTCCTGATAGAATGTTGTTGAAGTGTAAACATTCGCAACTCACTAATTAAACACATTAAAAAATACTGGAACTGACATGATCATCAGCACCTGGGTTCCTGGTCACGCCAAGCATGATTTTAATGACACCTGATACTAAACCATCTGATTTATTAACCCTTGCCGTCTACTCTTGTGTTGAAACAATTTCCAGATAATTATGCAATTATTTGTTTTATAAAAATGCACCACAATGAAATGGTTTATGATAAAATCAATGACATTAACGTATTAGGTTGGAGAAAATTTCTCCATCGACAATTTGATGGAAAAACGACTGCGACAAAACGCATCATTATACCTGGCGATACGCAACACAAACATACCATGTCTCATTAAAATAAATGATGGCACAAGAAAAGTGGCTCTCCGAGCTTTTCCGTGGTTGAAGTTTGAACTGAAGGGATTACGATGGTTCCCCTTTTGTCAAGGATGAGGTCACGATGGGATTTGAACTGGATTGAGAGTTATCGGATGTCGAGGTGTTGCGTGTCGAGCGTGATGAGAAGCCGGTGGAGTCCATGTTAACGCAGTCCTTTTTTGGTGAACATCCACTGGAGCATATTCAATTAAGGGTATTTACCATCGATGCTTCCAGCAGTTCCTTTATCGGCCACCGTCTGAAACTGGCGAAACTTGGATGAAAAAATAAAAATGAACAAAAGTCTTGTTCTGAATAATTTCTGTTATTACTATCTCTCATCCATGCAGTCAATGACAGTGCATATTGCTTTAATCAGTGGTTGTCATTTGTAATGTTACATAAACTTTAAGGAGACTAAATGAGTGTACTTGTAGGAAAAAAAGCACCCGATTTTACAGCTCAAGCTGTGGTTAACGGAAATCAATTCAACGCGACATTTTCATTATCCCAATTTCTGGGAAAGAAATATGTTATATTGTTCTTCTACCCCAAAGATTTTACTTTTGTATGCCCAACCGAACTGCATGCGTTTCAGGAAGCATTGCCTAAATTTGCCAAATTGAATACGGAAGTAATCGGTGTTTCCACGGATACCGAATTTTCGCATCATGCCTGGTTGCAAATGCCCAAAAATAAAGGTGGCATTCAGGGCGTAACCTATCCTTTAGTGGCAGATACCAATAAAACCATTTCCGCTAATTATGATGTGTTGGCAGGTGAGTATGATTATGATGAAGACGGTAATCTGCTGGCCAAAGGTGAACTGGTTGCTTACCGTGGGTTATTTCTGATTGATAAAAAAGGAGTTGTGCAACATCAACTGGTCAATAACATGCCACTGGGACGGAATATTGATGAAGCGTTACGTCTCGTGGAGGCCCTTCAGCATGTTGAGGAATATGGTGAGGTTTGCCCGGCTGGTTGGAACAAAGGAAAAGATGCGATGAAAGCAACTCATGATGGTGTTGCCGGATATTTAGCTTCCCATTAATTGAGAAAGAATTGTTAACCAGTTTGATGGCTGTTTTCCTATGGGGGAACAGCCATTTTTTATTTGATGAGTCGTATGAATCTTGAATTGTATTATTACAGGGAATGTCCGTTTTGCCAGATTGTTTTGAGTGCAATCCAACAATTGGGGATTGAGCAGTTGATCCAGTTCAAAAATACCCGGGAAAATCCTGATTACAGAAATGATTTGCAAAAACTAACAGGAAGAACCCAGGTCCCATGTTTGGTGATTGATGGTAATCCCATGCTGGAGTCACGTGATATTGCGTCCTTCCTGGAGAAAAAATTTATGAAATGAGGACTCAGGTTTTGTCCGTACCTCTGGCCATGATCAGCTTTCCTGATCGGACCATTTCAAGAATCCCTAACGGACCAAATAATTTTTCAATGGCGTCTATTTTGGATGAACTGCCGGTGACCTCCACAACCAGGGAGTTTTCAGTGATATCTATGGTTTTTGCTCTAAAAACCTCAAGAATCTGAAAAACTTCAGCTCTCCGATCTGATTCTGCTTTGACTTTAAACAGTGCCAGTTCTCGTTCAACCGCATTGTCTGACTGATGGTGAACTGCATGGACAACATCCACCAGTTTGTTCAGTTGCCGAAGAATTTGGTCAAACGTATCAGGTTCGCCACTCACAACCACGGTCATTCTTGAAAATGCAGGTTCATGAGAGGGGGATACTACCAGAGAATCAACGTTGTATCCTCTTCGTGCGAATGTTTGTGCCAATCTCATCAAAACACCTGGTTTATTATTGACCAGGATACTTATCGTATAAGTCGTTTCCATATTAATTTAATCCGCAAAAGGTAAACAGAATTCAGGGTTCAGATCAGGTACTTCCTGTAGGTTTTTCCAGCTTGGATCCTTTTTTGGGTGCTTCAATCATCATCGCTGAAACTGGAGCACCTGCCGGGATCATTGGAAATACATTATCGCCCTTGACAACTTCCGCATCAATCACACATGGTCCATCATTGTATTCCAATGCTTTTTTTAGAACCTTGGTCACATCCCCTGTACGTCGAATACGAAATCCCTTGATTCCATAAGCATCAGCCAGTTTGACAAAATCCGGATTTCCTTCAAGATCGACTCCGCTCAGTCGATTGTCAAAAAACATATTTTGCCATTGTCGGACCATCCCCAGATAACGGTTGTTGATGATCAGAATTTTGATGGGAAGTTTATGCAGTGCCGCGGTTGCAAGTTCAGCCTGAGTCATCTGAAATCCCCCGTCGCCCACAATGGCAACAACCTGTTTGTTGGGATGCGCCAACTGGGCGCCAATCGCGGCTGGAAATCCAAATCCCATTGTTCCGGCGCCACCACTGGAGATCCACTGATTTTCAAAACTGCATCGGTAAAATTGTGCCGCCCACATTTGATGTTGACCGACATCCGTTGTTACAATGGCCTGTCCTTCCGTGAGACGGTACATTTCGTCAATCACATATTGAGCTCGCAACCCACCTCGTTTCGGATATTTAAGCGGATACAGTTTTTTCCATTTTTTGATAGTTGCCAACCATTCTTTGGTGTCCAGAAGGTGTACATGCTGTAGCAGTTCTTCAAGAACCAGTTTGGCATCTCCACAGATGGATACATCAGGTCGAATAATTTTTCCGAATTCTGCGGGATCGATATCAATATGGATTTTTTTTGCGTTGGGACAAAATTCACTGACTTTTCCTGTGATTCGGTCATCCCATCTTGATCCAATAGACATGATCAGGTCACAATCGACCACGGCTTTGTTTGCGTAAGCTGTTCCATGCATGCCCAGCATACCCAGAGCCAACGAATGTGTTTCCGGAAATGCTCCTTTGCCCAACAGTGTGTTGGCAACTGGGGCATTCAGTTTTTCAGCAAGTTTTCTGACTTGTTCTCCTGCCTTTGAAATAATGGTTCCATGCCCGACGAGTAAAAGTGGACGTTTTGATTCACCCAGCAAATCCGCTACCTTGATGATAGCCTGCTGGTCTCCTGTTGTCGGAATATGATATCCCGGCAGATTGACTGTTTCTGGAAAAGTGGAATGGCATTCCGCGGAAACAACATCTTTGGGGAGATCAATCAATACTGGACCGGGACGGCCTGTTGACGCAATGTGAAATGCTTCTTTCATGATTCTTGGAATATCATCGGTTTTTTTGACCAGGTAGTTATGTTTTACCACAGGCATGGTCGTACCGAAAATATCACCTTCCTGAAAGGCGTCTTTTCCCAGGCTGGATGTGATGGTTTGGCCTGTCAAAACAACCAATGGAACTGAATCCATTTGTGCGGTTAACAATCCACTGATTGTGTTGGTGGCTCCAGGACCGGATGTGACCAGGACGACACCTGTTTTGCCTGTTGCTCTCGCATAACCATCAGCCATGTGTGAGGCTCCCTGTTCATGGCGCACCAGAATCAAGTCAATGGTAGGTTCATCAAGAATCGCGTCAAACAGAGGAATACACGCTCCTCCGGGATACCCGAAAATAAATTGAACGCCTTCGCGCTTCAATGCTTCAATCACCATCTGTGAACCATTCATACTACCTCTTTGTTAGGGGTTAAATTCATGTTTGAATGAAAAATTACATTTAAATATGTAAGTTGCAAATATATTATTCAACTAGTTTAAAAATTTTTGACTTAGTGCATGGTGTGTTATTTGAATGGTTGGTTTTGTGTTTTACAACTAGCCATTAAAAATATTAAAATTTAAAACAAATCCGTATTTTGTAAAAAATTGTTGATTATATGTTTTTGTGACTCAAGATTTTATGGAATAGTGGTTTTATACTCATAAAAGGCTATTCATGAATCTGTTAGTGATCTCAATATCCACAATTATTGCCAATAGCGATACATGCTCAGAGTCTAAAAGCTCAGTATTCTACAAAAATGGACATCAATTGCGGATATTCTGTGGAATATATGGTGGGCAAACGGATATTTTATTGAGAAGTCTATTTTCCTGTTAACACATGACTTCCATTCCAGGAATCTGGTGGAGGCGTTTCCTGATATTCTCGACATCGTTGGATAAACATTTGACTCAAGCGGTCCTTGGGGATTATGGAAAGATTGTTTTGATAGGCCTGAATGGCGGTTTCCCAATCACGGTTCTGATAGGCTGTGAACCCCCGGTTGGTTTCTCTTGCCAGTGACATTTGATCAGCGGAAAGTTCAGCTTCAAATCCTAGTGGATGGTATATTTTGATGGATTGTTGTTTGCCTTTGGCTTGAACATAATCCACGATGCGGAAACAAATCTCATCGCTCACACGATTTCTGGTGGAATCACTCACCAGGATGTCACAGCCATAGTGTTTGGTCATGCCTTCAATTCGTGAGGCAAGATTGACGTTGTCCCCGATCACTGTGTAGTCGAGTTTCTTTTCAGAACCAATGTTGCCCAGAATCATGGATCCTGTATTCAATCCGATTCCGATTTCAAAACCGGGGAATCCTTTCTCATGGAAATGATCGTTGACTCGAATCAAGGCATCTTTCATGCGCAATGCGGCGATCACAGCTTTTTCGGGATGATTTTCTGTTTTGAGGGGGGCTCCCCAGAAAGCCATGATGGCGTCCCCAATGAATTTGTCCAGGGTGCCATCATATTCAAACACCACATTCACCATTTCTTTCAAATAATAATTCAGCATTTCTACGACCTGTTCCGTGGGCGTTGTTTCAGAAAAACTGGTAAAGCCCCTGATATCAGAAAAAAGTACGGTGAGGTTTTCCTTGATACCCACTTGAGGTGTCAGGGTTTCTTTGTTTGAATTCATCACTTCTGCCAAAATGGCGGGAGAGACATACTGTGAAAACATTTTGCGGGTTTTACGTTTTTCGCGGCCTTCAGTGGTGGCCTTCCACGACAGGGCACCTGATATGGTCAAAGCCCAAGGCAGGATCACTGGAATGACTGGAATCCAGACAAGCGTTTTGGCAAAGCTGAACAGGGCAATAGCGATCCATCCTGTAAACAGCGGTAGAATGATAACCAATTGTGCCCAGATGTTTTTGGACCACTGAATTCCCCAGGCCAGCCAGAGACCACCAATGAACGCGGCAATCCAGCCCACCATTCCTGGAAGTGTTCGAATGAATTCATGGTTGAGTCCATTGCTCAAAATGGATGCGTGCAGAAAAACTCCAGGCAGATTTTCTCCCAGGGATGTGTGTTTCAAGTCTTCCACACCAGCGGCACTGGCGCCAATGATAATAATTTTGTCTCTAAATTCTTCAGGGTCAATCAACAGATTCTCTGTTTGGCCATTTCGGATTTGCTGGATCGTGGCAAACAGCCCGCTGATGGAATAATCCATGAATTTGCGTCGCATGTTGATAAGATAACTTCCATCTTTTTCAAGAGGAAATTTGATAGATCCAAAGTGAAGCAGACCTGATGAAATTTGAAGAGGGGGCATGTTCTGGAGTTGTAGAAGTGTCGCCAGCGATAACACCGGAAAATAGTCTGTACCATGTTTCCGTACCAATTGTGTCCGGCGATAAACACCATCAGAGTCTGGTCGGAATTCCACAATTCCTACGCCAAGAGCTCCCTGATACAGTTCAGTCAGCGGCAGATAGAACGTGTTGGTGTCAGGCAGTGAAATATCCCGGGTGGAAATATCATGAAGGGAAAAGGCGTTCACAAAATCTTCGGGGATCGTCTGCGGGATTATTTTCTGACTGTTATGATCTTCTTGCACAAATTGAGATGCGTGAATTACAATTCCGCTTCCTGCCGTGCTATAGGCCAGTGCCATATCATCAGGTCCCAATTCACCATTTGGCAATCGCGGAGTCTGTGGTTCTGTAAACATGATATCAAACAGAACCATTTTTGCTTCAGCATTTGTCAGAAACTCAATCAATTCCGCAAACAGAGACCGGGGCCAGGGCCACCTTCCTGCCAGGGGTGCCATTGTTTTGAGCGAGGCTTCATCAATTAAAATAATTACGATATCTTGGGAAATGCTATCCTGCGCATGAACCGCACGGAGACGATAATCAAACAGTTTGTTTTCCAGGAATGTAAGAAACTCTCCCTGTTCTATCAAGAAACACAAAATAAGACTGATTATAGAGATAAACAGGCTGATAAGGATTCTGGATTGTTTGAAGGAAGCGCCCATAAGTCAAATTTTTCTGAAGTTATTTTCGTGTTCTCCAGACTAAAACCAGGATGCTGGCAGTCAACATCACCAGGGAAATCAATATCAGGTTGATTGTGATCCATTGCCGGTGGATCAGTGCTTGAGGGCAGAAATCATAATTATCCAGGGTGCATTCCATCGGACGGTAAAACCCCAGTGCTCTCAGTCCAATTCCGACTTTTATTGCTTCCTCTTCCCTGGCCATTATAACATTGTACCAGGGGGTTGCCCAATGAGGTGATTTCATTTCAAGTGGATATAATTTATCGGTCTGCATTTGCTGGCGGAGTGCGTCATCCACTTGCCCGCACCATTCCCATGAAGTGCCGCTCGGCACCTTGCTCACCATGCATTCCCCTTCATAGAGCAGACCTTCAAGGGCCCATCGTGTGGGGGTGATGTTGGATGCCGCATAGGACATAGTGCCCATTTCCTTAACCGCAATCACACTTCCGCCAAACAGAATCATCAACACCAGAAAGACAGGCAAGGCGTTGACTGAGGCCTGTTGAGAGGTAAACACTGCCGACAGAAGAATGCCCAGATTGATGCCTGTGAGACTGGTGAGATAAATGATCAGAAAAACATCCGCAAACGCAAAACCAAATGAGGACAAGGGAATCATCAGATAGAGACAGCCTAAAAAAATCAGAATCTGTGGAAAAATTACCAGCGAATGGACCACAAAGAGTGAAACGACATAAGGCACAATGCCTATGCCATAACGCCGTTCCCGAAGAAAAATGGAATATTCTGAATTGATGGCTCTCACACTCATGGTCGCGCCCATCCATACCGGAATGATGCTCATCAAGGTCAATAGTCCGCTTTCAGGCGCTGTGTAGGCAATTCTTAAAACCAGGGCCAGTAAAACAGCCTGGGATGTTCTGGAAAAAAGGGATTGCAAATCTCGAAATTGGCGTTTGGCCTGCCGCTGGATAAAAATTCCGGACTGCGTGAACCATCCGGGTTTCCTGTCCAACGCATCGCCTGTCGCACGAGACAGATTATCCTGTTTTTTGGCCAGTTCCTCCTTGAATTTTCTGGAGGATTGAATGGTGTCAATCACCTGAGTCTGGTTAAAATTGAGTCGTGAAAGCACATATTTTCGGTAATACGGGTTTTCATTTCGATGATATTTTTGAACCCAGTGCGTTGATGGATATTGTGACAGCACATTGAAAATTTCTTCAGGGGTTTCCACCTGAAAATAAGATTTGGCGTCAATCGACGGGCCGTAATAGGCTATTTCCCCCTGATCGGTAAGAATCAGGGCCATATCGAGAATATTCATGGTTGCCTCATACAGACTGTGAGACACCACCAGTACAAATAATCCCTTGGCCGCGAGATTTCTCAACAGTTTGTGGGTTTGAAGCTCAGTGCTGGGGTCCAGCCCTGACGTTGGCTCATCCAGCATCAGCAGGAGTGTGTTGGGGGATAGCAGTTCCAGTGCGAGATTAACCCGTTTTCGCTGACCACCGCTGATGCCCTGTTTCTGGTCGTCTCCAATG
This sequence comes from SAR324 cluster bacterium, assembly GCA_015232315.1. Taxonomy (NCBI): domain Bacteria; class Deltaproteobacteria; species SAR324 cluster bacterium. The sequence goes on from JADFZZ010000025.1 coordinate 71,788, forward strand.
AGAACATGAATGGCTTTTTCCAGTCCAAGTTCCTGAATGGTCTGGTCTATCAGTGATTTGACATCCTTCCGTTTGCGGGCCAGTCCTCGTAAAAGTATGGAATAATGCAATGTTTCATGAATGGTCAGATCCCGGTATAAAACTTCATCCTGTGGCACATAGCCGACTTCCTGAATATGATTCTGGTAATAATCACGATAAGAAATGCCATCGAACCAGATGTCACCATGGTTTTCATATTGGTTGAGCAAGGCTCTCAACAGAGACGATTTCCCTGCGCCTGTCGGACCAAATATTCCTGTGAATTCACCACTGCGGAAAGAAACCTGGATGTGCTTCAATACATGTCTGGATTGACGGGAAAAATGAAACAATCGGGCATGGCTCTTCACGAGCACTTCATAGTTGTTGAGAGACAGATAGTGGTGCTGGTGTTGTTCATAAAACAGAATTCTGGCCTGTGGAAAAAAATAAAATTTGGTCTGTTCCAGGCGGAATTGAAGAAAAGACTGATTTCCTTCAAACTGCTGATAACGGCGGCCTCCCACATAAAACGAGGTTTTTTCATCAGCTTGTATCCGGAATCCCTGATCCATAAACTCAATTTTAAGCTCACAATCAGGACGTGGGGCCTGCGATAACCGCAACTGGTGTTCGGGTTTGGGGCCGATGGTCAGAATGTCTGAAAGTCCCAATCCCTGTTCCGGAGAAACCAGCATGATTTTTCCTCGTCCCTGAACCAGTCTGGCAAAAATATCAATTTTGTAACGGCTGAGTTTGGATTGCGTGCTGATCATTTCCCGCAAAATTTCAATCAGGATACTTCGCTGGTCAGGATCTGCGACCAGTAGAAATTCATCGACCAGATCATTGTCTTTGAATTCTTCATCAGACAGACTGCTTTCAATCAGATCCTGAAGCAATGTTTCATGGAGTAGAAAATAAGGCTGAATGAGGGAGGTGTACCATTTTAAATGTTCCCTGAGAAAGGCTGAGGACACAAACAATCTTCCGAGTTTGATGACCAGAAACACAATCCAGAGTTCATTGTCTGTCATGTCCCAGGAAGCCTGAGGGGAGGCCTGGATTTTTTGTTTCAGGGTTCTCAGAATATATTCTCTGGCGTGCAGATCTTTTTGAGAAACAAACACGAGTTGCGTATTGCGAAACTCATCCAGCATGGCTGAAAGGGCGGGGATCGTTTCAATGATGGTGCGGATAATCAGTTTTTGATGAATGGAAATCTTGTGTTCAGCACTCATCAAAATGCCCAGATTATGCCACAGTGTTTTTTTGAGTGAAAGGTCGCTTTCTCTCTGAAACAAGAGGTATTCCTTGACTTTCTGGAAGGCTAATGAGGGTGCCGGTGGCATTTGAAGCAGTAACAAGACCGCATCAGAAACTTCCGGAGGAAACTCTGAGACACGTAGCCATTCGGTCAGCGTTTCAGTTTCTTTGCTTTTGAGTCCATCCAGCGCCATGCAATGAATCAGAAACCGGAAATCATCCACATCCACAGGTTGATACTCACGGCGCAACAGATAAGTGATGAACTGGTCCAGTTGTTCGGCCTGTGCATTCGGTTCAGAAAAATGGATCAATATTTCATTGGGGGGTGCTTCATCAGCATTGATTTCAGTGGTTATCTTTAGTGATAAATTCTCATTCAATTGCAGACAGGTGATGGGCAAGGTCATGTTTTCAGGACGTTGGATCCGTGCCTGCGTGATGGAAATTTCGAGCAGATTTGTCTTTTTTTTATAGCCCTCACCTAGAATGAGAACAACTGGCACCGGATGAGGAAGCTTGAACGTCAAGGTTGATGAGGGTTGTTCAGCCTGGGGACTATGGTTCATGTGGGAAATCCTGGAGGCGGATTGCGTTATTACGGGAAAATTCAGCAAATCACATCGAACTGGATATCATTGGGACATCAAAATAAACGCATAATTTCCCATTCCCTGCGATGCCAGAATTTTCAAAATGAATACTGAGGTGGAGGGTGGTTGAAATTTGACCATGGGACGGTTTCCACTTTTTTCATTTTTAGCCACCAGATTTCCGGTGGCATCATAAATTTTGATATCCAGAGCTTTGATCGAGGGTTCTCCACAGGCGGCCAGAACATAAGAAGTTTGCTGAAGAAAGGGCACCCGATAATTAACAAAGGAGCCTTCCGCCTGGAGAAAATCACGATCCATTTTGACGAGACGGACATTCATTTCTTTTTTCAGCAGAGAGCTTATATCGGTTGCGCATCTGGTGACTTCCAGAACGGCTTTATTGTCTTTTGCTTCAGCATTTGTTGTAATTGCCAGCACAAGTATGAAACCTGCTATCCAGTGACGCATCATGACACTCCTTAATATTTCATCAGGAATTTATCGGTTTCGGTGATCACCACATCAATTTCCTTAGGGCCGATATTGGCACCTGAGGTTGCTTTTCGATACTCATCCATGGAGGAATAAAGTGGGTCAATCACAGATTCTGGTTTCCCCTCCTGTTTGGCTTTTTTGAGGGTGGTGAGGATAAAATCCACAACGGCTGGCCGGTCCAGCAGAATTTTTGAAAATTCATATTTGTTCTGTTTTTTAATGGCTCGTGCCAGCAGGTTTTGTCCCTGAACCCAGGCGCTTCCCTGAAGAATGTTATACACCAGATTGTCATCCTTGTTGTCATGACCGCCAGAGGTGAGATCCGCATAGGCAATATCAAGCTGGGTGATCAGATCTGAACGGGAGATGGCCTTGTTTTCAAACTGGGTTCGCAGTCCCTCAAATTCATCAATATATTTAGGATCCAGTTCCAGCGAATTCATCCCATCCTTGATTTTGAGCAGGAACCGTCCCAACGTCCGATCATCCATGTGCTCAAGTCCCAGCAATACGATGGCCATGGTTCGTCCGAGATACACCGCACCCTGTTCTTTTTTCTCCCGGGTATAGCGATAGATGAACACATCAATTCCAACAGCAATCTGTGTTTCTACATCCAGTGCTTTTCCCCAGACTACCATTTCTACGGGCGAGGGTATCATCAACGTTGTCTTAACCTCTTCATTCGGATCAATCTTTTCCTGGGCATAAACGGAGGTCAAACCGCAACAGATCACAAGGATTACGATCCAATTCTTCATAATAACTCCTTCAAAAAACAACATTTTATATATTTCATGAATACCGTGCAGACGTTGTTCCTGCATGGGAGATAGCGTCTGATTCCGGGGGCCTTTGATCGGAGCCGGTGCGATGGACCAGCAGGTTCAATAGTCATTTTCGGAATTGAACACAAAATAAAGACACAGGAATTGTCTTCGTTGTCTTTATCTATGCGTTTAAGTCTTGTCAAGAATCAATTCCAGGCATTTTGCAAATGGATGAAAATGCCTGCAATCGGGGGGAACAATCAGTTGGCCTCAATCCAACGGATGATATCATCAAGGGTGGTTGTTTCATTGACCTCATCCACATTGAATTTGGGATATTCAGACTGCACTGCTTCCAGAAATTCAACAACCGCGACCGAGTCTCCACCGATGTCAAACACGGGGACCCCTGCCAGAGGTTTGACCTCAACAATTTTTTCAAAGAGTTGATAAATTGTATCCGTCAGGGAACCAGTCTCCTGTTGAACAGGTTTGATGGCGTCATCCACAAGTCGGACAATCAATCCGGGAAATGTTTCCTTGAGGAATTTTTTGCGGTTTGCCTGATTTTTAATTTTTCCACTGGATGTTTTTTCAATCGCTCCCGGTTCCAGATAGATCCGTTCGGCAGGATGGATTTGCAGACGGTCGCCCACCAGTTCAACCACTTTTTTATCAATGGCTGGCAGGACGTAGTTATTAAACATTTCCATGTCTTTCAGCAATTCGGCCTTGATTTCCATGGCGATTGCCAGATGTTCTGAATGTTCTTCATCTTCACCCGACGCAAAGGCAACCACACAACCGGGACGGACTTCCTTGACCTGTGGAACAATGTATTCAATATCCTGTGGATAATAATTACGACCACGAATGATGATGATGTCCTTGATTCTTCCCGCAAAATACAGGTTGTCTTTCCACAACAATCCCATATCTCCGGTAGCGAGAAACAATCCCTGTTTGCCTTTGAGTTCCTGTTGAAAAATTTCTTTGGTAGCTTCAGGGTTCAGGTAATATCCCTGGCACACACTCGGACCACTGATCATGATTTCACCCACTTCGCCTTCTGGTAGAGGCTTGTTGTCCAGATCCCGAATGGCAATTTCATGATTGATCATGTGGGTGCCCAGACTGACCAGATACTTTTTTTCATGGGATGGCGTTGATTCTTCCACCAGTTTCAGGCGCCCCTCGGTTTCAAGCAGTATTTTGTCAACGCATAGTGCTTCCAGTCCTTGTGATTCTGAAAACATGATGACCGTTTCGGCCATTCCAAATCCCGGTCTGACCACGGTAGGCTTCAAGCCACAATCCGCAAAATATTCATTAAACCGTTTTACCGATTGATAATGAACGGGTTCCGCCCCATTGACCATTGAGACCAGACAGGACAGATCCAGTTTCTTTTTATCTTCCGAGGTGATTTTACTCAGACAAAGATCATAGCCAAATGGAGGCGCGTAACTGTATCCGCAACGGTATTTGGACATGGAGGCCAACCAGCGCAATGGCTTGCGAATAAACTCAAGAGGCGTCATCAGCACCACAAAACCACCGATGTACATGGCGCCAAGCATTCCGGCCGCCAGACCAAAATCATGAAACAACGGGAGCCAGAGACCTGTTCCACGGCCTTCTTCCCATTGTCCGAAAACACGGGCCTGTTCCATGTTTGCCAGGATATTACTGTGCCCGATCATGATTCCTTTGGGGGTTCCTGTGCTTCCGGAAGAAAATTGAAGATAGGCCGTGTCATCAGCCTTGATTTCAGGTTGAGTGAATGAAAGTTGGGATGATTTAAGAATTTCTTCATCTGAAACAATCAGGACCGAGGAGAACATTTGTTGCAATGCGGGCGGCAATTGTGTGCGGAGAAATTCTGCCATAGGTGCTGTTGTGATCAGCACTTTGGGTTTGCAGACTTTCAGGGTCGGAATGAAGGTTTCCAGATAAATTTCCATGTGACGACGACCTGCTGGTTCTGAAAGCGGTACAGGCAGAATCCCACTGTAAAGACAGCCATAAAATATTTGTGTGAAATTTGTGCCATTGGGAAGCACGGTGATGACCCGATCCCCTTTTTTCAATCCCTGCATCTGTAGCCATGCACCAGTATTCTTGGCCATGCGATCAAGTTGCGCATAGGTTAAAAAAACCTCCTTGTCATCGCCATCTTCCAGAAAAATAACATAATTTCTGTCTGGATGATCAATGGCTCTTTGCTGTGCAATGGCAACGATTGTCTTAAAATTTTTTGGTTCCATGATAACTCCTGCGTTAATGATTGAGGGAATTTGCCGATATGTCCAATTAAGATTTTGGAACGTTGAAAAAATAACATAGGAATGGCAAAAGAATAAGTTGTAAAAGTTTGCTCGTGCCCTACGTCCCGTGGGGCACGTTATCCACCAGGCTCTGTTCTGCTTCGCACCCACCGGCGGTGGGGCATGGAACGGTTACGAACGGGGTGTTCGTAACCAGAAAGTTTTCCATGTTATTTTTTGAGCGTTCCATTCTTGAATCAAGAATGTGTTTTGCCATGGAAAAGCGAAGAGGAGGCGAAAGGAGGAATCAATGAAGATACCACGCTGATTTCGTCCAACTCGACAGTTTTGGAAGCGTCGAGCAATTCAATTTCCAGGGGCGCTCCCGCTTGATCCAGATGAAGAATCACTCCTTCACTCAAATCCACTGAATCCATGGGGATTCCCTGTTTTAATTCGATAAGCAATACATCAGCTTCTTTTGAGTATTTGATTTTCATAAACACCTCCTCCTTGAAAATAGCGTTTTGTATAAGGGAAGTAAACCGTTTAAATCAACACGATTCACAACCTGGGAGACATGGTTTGATTGAGGAATGACTTACAACGTCTGAGCTAAGCTTCGGCAACCCAGGGACACTGAATGTTGCCGAAGCCGAGTACTAAAAAACTGATGCAAAATTTCGAGCTGTGCAGGTGATTTGAATATGTTGTAGAACAGGAATACACTGGATTTTGCGTTATTTTCCCCCAAAAAGAACCTTTTGATGCGAGAATCCTATGTCCAATTATGAAATCAAGATC
>JADFZZ010000026.1 GCA_015232315.1 SAR324 cluster bacterium
TCGAAAATGTTCCTCTGAATTGGTCAATTTAGAACCAGTTGATGAGCTCTCTTTGGAAAAAGCCGCCTAGCGCATAAACCGTGCCAGTGCTTTAAATTGTCAAAGAAATTTTTTTAGAAAACCCGAGTACTTGCTACAGATAAATTTATGTCATCCGGTTTGCTTCAAACCATCACTGAGGAACACCATGCATTTCATCAATCCCAAAACAGACTTTGCCTTCAAACGCATCTTTGGCGGAGAACACAGCAAGGACATCCTGATTTCCTTTCTCAATGCCCTGTTGCATCAGGATCAGCCGGTCATTGCCGATCTGGAAATCCTCAATCCCTGGCAGGCGCCCCCAATTCGCGGCGTCAAGGACACCTACCTCGACATCAAGGCCCGCACCGCCAGTGGCGACACCGTCATCATCGAAATGCAGGTGCTCAATGTCGAAGGCTTTGAAAAACGCATCCTGTACAATGCCGCCAAAGCCTATTCCCTCCAGTTGGCAACCGGTGAGGATTACAGCCTCCTCAATCCTGTCATTGCCTTCGGGAATCAACGGGCCAGCCAACGACCCTCCGTGAGTACAAATCAAGCACAACAGCCAGATAAACCCACCCTTCAGAAGTCCAAAGGTAGGTGCTATCGCTAGCTCATACCTGATTGGGTTTTTCAGGCTTGAATTGGCGATCCAGCAAATTTTCCGCCACAGGCCAGGGATGGCGGCTGTCTGTGGTCTGAATAAACCGTTTGTTCTGTGTTACCGTGACCTCAGCTTCTTTCATCAGGCTTCGCGCTTGAGTGCGTCCGCCCTTGTGACCGTCCTTCCTCAACTGGGCAGACATTCTTCGGCTCCCGTAACTTTCACGGGTTTCCTGATGAATCTCTTTAACTCTGCCATTAGCAGAGGATCGGGAACATGCATACTCCAAAGTTATTAGACCACAACAACGCTATATTTTTGGACGATCCCCTAGAAATCAGACAGCGGAAAGCTCAGGGTGACAAGTGTGAATTGATCAGGGATGCTTTCAATCTGAAACTTTCCCCGGTAGAGATCCATAAATTTTTTGACCAGGGCCAGTCCTAAGCCAAGTCCCTGTTGTTCATACTTTTTCCTACCAAACTGCATGTAGGCGCCAATGCTGGTGATCTGCTCGGATGTCATCCCTCTACCAGCGTTTCGAATTTCAATAGAAATGCCTTGTTGTGAGATGCCTGACGTAATCTGAACCTGTGTTTCAGCGATGGAAAACTTGAAGGCATTGTCGAGGATTTCATGCATCATAGCCTCCAGATCTTCATCCAGAATTTTAATAGAGATATCTTTCAGGTCCATTTGTAAATCATTGGATCGTTTGTAGTGCCGGGCGCGCTCCATGGCACAAGTCATAATGGTGGGAACAGGATTGAGCAGAGGAACATGTTGTCGGGATTGGGATGATTCCGGTCTGGCGGATTCAAGTTCCAGCGAGGCATACATCAAAAATTTTTCAACCACTTTCTGGAGTTTTTTACCTGAGTCATAAATAATTCCAGTAAGCTGTCGAATATCTTCAGGTGGCATCTGATCCTGGTTTCTCAGGAGGATTTCTGCTGATCCGTTAATGCCAAACAGTGCTGTGCGCAGTTCATGTGGCAGGGCGTATGTGATATTTTCACGCAGTTGCTCCAGTTTTTTCTCATATTTATGAACAACTTGCTCACGTTTCTCCAGGCGTATGGCGATGGCTTGCCTGAGTTCTGCCGCAGAGAAGGGTTTTTGTAAATAATCTTCAGCACCCAATTCCATGGCTTTGCGGAAATCTCGTTTTTCACCGCGACCAGTCATGAAAATGAAAGGAATCATACAAGTTTCCGGATTTTTTTTAATGGTTGTAAAAACATCATAACCGTGAATTTCCGGCATCAGTATGTCACATAAAATCAAATCAACCCGATGGTTTTTGGTAAATTGAAGTGCTTCATGGCCATCCTGAAAGCCAAGTGCCTGGTATCCTGATTTTTTTAAAAGAAGCGAAGTGGAATTCAACAGATCAAGATCATCATCGATGACCAGGATTGTGGTGCTGTCAGAAATAAGAGCGGTCTGGGAAAAAAATTTTTGAGACACCGATGCGTGGTTAGAGTCGCTGACGGTGGTTTGGGTGAAGACCTGCTGTGAGACAATGCTTTTGGGGAGATAAATCTTAAAAGTGGTTCCATTTCCTTCCGAGCTTTTAAATTCAATACGTCCCTGATGGAGATCAATTCCTTTTTTGGCGATGGAAAGCCCAAGTCCTGTGCCATGAATGGTTTTTACGTTGGTTCCACGATGGAATGGTTGAAACAGGTACAGTTGATCATTTTCTGGAATTCCAATGCCATGATCCTGAATTGTTAATAAAACATTGGAGTTTTCTTCGGAAATTTCAAAGATAATGTTCTGTCCATCCGGAGAATACTTAATGGCGTTTGAGAGCAGGTTGGACAAAATATAGTGGAGCCATTTGCGGTCCAATGAAACACTCAGAGCGGGGATTGCCGCATGAAATTTAATTTTAGGAGTGTTTTGGGGCATGAGTTCAAAAGAAGTCACCAGTTCTTTACAAAAGGAAATGATATCAAACTGGCTGGTGTTGAGTATGAGATTCTGTTCGTCAGATTGACCTAAAATTAAAATATCATCCACCAGTTGACTCATGTTTTGGGCTGAAGTCTGGATTCGCTTGAAACATTTATTCATATCCTCTTCGGACAGTTCTTTTTGGAAAGATTCCAAATACTCCCCGGTGTTGAGCATGACCATCAGCGGATTGCGGAATTCATGGGTGACCATTGAGACAAACCGGGATTTCATTTCATTGATATAACGCAGATGCTGATTCACACGGCGTAAATGAACCAAATGATTTCTGGTCGCGAGCACAGCGCCGATACGGGCTTTCAATACGAGTTCATTCAAGGGTTTTGTGATGTAGTCAGCGGCACCATTTTCAAAGCAGGTAGCCAGTACTTTGTCAGTGGTATCGGCTGTCAGCATGATGACGGGAATTTCACGAAATGTCGCATGATTCCGGAGTTCCTTCAGCAGTGTGATGCCATCCTTTCGGGGCATATTGATGTCCAGTAGAATCAAACTGAATGATTCATCCTGCAACGTCGGGATCACATAATCCGGATCGGTGACATAACCCGTCTGGTAATGGAGTTTTTGCAATATTGTTTCAACATGTCTGCATACCAGTTGCTCATCATCAACAATAAGAATATTTTCCATTTTTCCTCATCAGTTTTTAGTTTGCAGATTTAAGATGATATTATCGAGAATTTGACCAAAAAGCGTTTCGTTTCGCTCATGAGTTGCTTGATGAAGTTGAGCCAGGCTTCCACGATAAATGCTCTGATACGATTCGATCAATTGCTGAATTTGTGTGATTTTTTTGAAGAGTTTGTCTTGTCTGAAAAAATGAATTTGTTTCAATTCCTCAAAATGGTTCAATAATGATGCTTCCATTTCATAGGGAAGAGATGGCAATGATTCTTGCCGGGCGACTGTGGGCCCGGAGCGATCCGAACGAAGATATTTCACCAGAGCAGGGATCAGTTTGTGATATTCCAGGGGTTTCGTCAAATATTCAGAAACACCGGCCTGGAGTGCTTCCTGCTGTTGCTCGACAAAGGCATGCGCTGAAAGAATCACAATGGCCGTTTTCTCATGTTCCGGATTTTTCCGGATTCTTCTAATGGCTTCCAGTCCATCCATAACGGGCATGTTCAAATCCATGATGACCAGATCCGGTTTGAGTTCAAATGTTTTTTCAACTCCGAGCAATCCATTGGCCGCAATATGAATCTGAAGATGAAACGTGTCAAAAATCGCCTGAACCACAGCCTGGTTCATGGGGTTGTCTTCCACAAGGAGCACAAGGTTGTCAGGTGAAAAATGATAATAAGCAGGATCCATTGAAACCAGGTTGCTCCCTTCGGTCGAAATTTCAAGGGGCAAACTGACGGTGAATCGTGAGCCTTTGTCAGGAGTACTGTCCAATTGTATCGTCCCTTTCATCAACTGGACCAACTGGAGGGTAATGGTGAGTCCGAGTCCGGTTCCGGTCACTTCCTGCGGTTGATTATGAGCTTGAGTAAATGACTCAAAAACCTGTTGCTGTTCTTCAGGCGCAATACCGACCCCTTCATCCTCAACTTCCAGAAGCAACTGGTTTTCCCGTATGATTCCCCGGAGATAAACTGTTTTTCCGGGTGGGGTGAATTTGATCGCGTTGCTCAACAGATTCATCATGATTTGATTGATTTTGGTACGGTCGCCAACAATCAATCGAGGCAACGCAGGGTCAAGATCATAGATGAATTTGAGACTTTTCTGCCCTGCTGAAACCTTATAAATATGATACATACTCTGGATCATCAGTTTAATATCAAGGGATTCCCGGTTCAGTGTCATGCGCCCGGCCTCAATTTTTGAAAGATCCAGAATATTGTTGATCAACTCAACCAGGGTGTTGCCACTGACATGGATGTTTTGCAGATAATCCTGGAACTGTAGGGGAAGCACACTTTTCTGGTGCATCAATACCTGGGTAAAACCGATAATCGCATTCAGTGGTGTGCGGATTTCATGGCTCATGTTGGCCAGAAACCTGGTTTTTGCACGGTTGGCAGAATCAGCCTCCATTTTAGCGTCTTCCAATTCCATCTCGATCTTTTTTTGTTGTGACAGATCCCGGATAATGGATTGAATGACAGGTTTTTTATCCAGCGAGAACGTACTTGCCGAAACGGCGGCGGGAAACTCGAGTCCATTTTTTTTCCTGCAGAAGGTTTCGAACTGGAAAAATCCCTGCTTCTGCAAAATCTCATGGGCCATTTGTGAAATGAGATTGCCTGCCTCGGTAAACAGTTTATCAGAGGGCAAGTGGAGTAATTCTTCCCGGGAATATTCAAACAGGTCTAAAAACCGGTGGTTGACATCCAGTACGGTTCCTTCGATGTTGTGCAAAATGACACCATCATTGGAATTATAAAACAGGTTTTTATATTTTTCCTGATTCTCACCAATCTTTTCACGATGATAGCGCTGAAGTTCTTCCTCCACCATTTTTCGAATGTTGATTTCCTGCTGAAGTTTGGTGATTTTCTGATTGATGGAGCGTTGCAATGTTTCAAAACTCTGAGCCAGAATTCCTATTTCATCAGCACGATGATAGTCAAAGTCCTGATTATAATGTCCTTCCGCAATTCGAAGTGCTTTTTCAGTGAGCGTTCGGATGGGGGAACTGATAAACTTTGCCGAGAGAATTGCCAGAATAACTCCCAGGGTGATGGCTCCGAGTGCCATTGACAGAATTCTGATCCGGATGGTGGACATTTCATGATAGGCCTTGTCCAGCGTGAACCGGACAAGCAGAAGCGCGAACATTTGCTGATCAATGTTGATTGGACGTGAAATCACAAAGAGATTTCCGGAATAGTTATGGATCTGATTGAGAGACTCAGGAAAATGTTCTTGCTGGTCAAACACTTGACCGTCATGCTGATGATCGTTGTGGGTCATGATGTGCCAATCCTGGGTGTCAATGATCATCACTTCTGTGACATTGATTTCTTTGGCAAGGGTATCTACAAAATTATCCAGAATATCCTTGTTATAGATGACAAACGGATTCGACATGGAGAGTGCCGCGATTTCAGTGAGATTCAGGAGTGTATTTTCTGTTTGTGTCTTGATGGATTCTTCCAGCGAGGCAAGTAAATAGGTCATGATCAGCAGTGCCATACTCACAATCGGAACTGAAGAAATGATGACCAGTTTGTAGCCCAGCGGCCATTTGTTAAAATATCGCAGAATCATGTCAACGCTCTGTCTTCAGATACACCTGACGGAGATCGGGGAAACCGGAGGGGGCAGGAATGAAGTTGTGAACGAAATGGTTGCGGTATGCGTAAAACTCCTGGGCCGCATAGCCAAAAATCATGGGCGCATCCTCGAAAACAATACGCTGAATTTCCTGATAGAGACGTTTTCGAACCTCAGAATCCAGTGCGGCCTCCGCTTCAATAAACAACTGATCCACTTTGGGACTTGAATAGCCGGAATAATTGCCGCGTCCTCCTGTCTGTAGTTTTGGAATCATGATGTCCACAGGATCCAGCGTGGTATTCCCCCATGAGGTTACAAACAGATTCCATGTTGCTTCAGCACCAAGTTGTGGCGGTTTTCTTTCCTCAATTTCTTCAATCTGTGAAACCAACCCTGCCCGGGTCAGAAAAGAAGCGAGGGTAAAAGCAAATCTGGAATTCTCTCGTGGGGTCATGATTTTTATCGGAGTGCCCCTGGTGATGCCAGCCTTTCTCAGTATGGATGCCGCTTGTAGTGGATCATAGGGGTAGGGTTTCAGGTCAGGATCAAAGGAAAAAGTATCAGCCTGAAGAATGGTTGGAAGTGTCTGACCATGTCCATATAGAATTGTCTGAACCACCACATTTTTATCAATCAGATAATTCAGTGCCTGCCGGACGTTGATCTGGTCAAAAGGTGGTTTGGTCACATTGATATCAGCAAAAAAACTTCGGGTTGCTTTAATAAAGGCAACACCAATATCTGTAGAACTTCCAAGAATTGACAACGAATCGACCGGAACCTGATGAATGATGTCACATTCGCCTTTCTTCAGTTGCGCAATTTGTGAGGTGAAACCATTGACTTTTTTGAAAATCAGAAAGCGGGGCAGTAATTCAGGTGGAATGGCTGTGTCAGGAGTCTGATGATATCCAGAGTAGCGTTCCATCACCAGTTCTTGATCAGTTTGCATTTCTACAAAACGAAAAGGACCAGTGCCGATAGTTTTTTTTACCATTGGCCTCTGTGTGTCATGAGCTGGAATAATTTCCTGAAGTGACAGCATCAGCGGTAAGATTGGCCAGGGTTGTTTTGTTTTGAACCGGACAGTGTAGGGATCAACCGCCGTAACCGAAGTGATATGCTCAAACAGGCCTTTGCGGGCAGACTGTTCAGAACTTGTTTCCTCAAGGATTCGTTGAAAGGTAAAAACAACATCTTTGGCGGTAAATCGAGAGCCATCATGAAAGGTGACATCATGTTTAAGCTGGAACTCCCAGGTTGTCTGGTCCACAGCGTTCCAGTGGGCTGCCAACTGTGGCACAATTTCCATCTTCTGGTTACGGGTGGTGAGACTTTCAAACATATGTTTCAGCACCATTTGGGTTTCTCGATCCCGGTGGGCTGTAGGATCAAGAGACTGGATCGGGGAAACGCTACACCAGATCAGGGTTTGCTCACGCGGCCTGGATGCTGATTGCGCGGATGCTGATTGGATTTGAACCAATAGCAGACATAAAACAATAGTCGAAAAGCTCCATTGTTTTCGGAACATAAGACCTCCTGTGATCTTTAAATGAAAAACGCCCGGCTTGAATCAATCAGCCTTTATATTTCATTATCAACAGGGCAACTTTTCGACAATAGATATTTGATGAAAAAGTGAAAAACCTTGAGGAGAGGTCATACCGAATTATCGGGAAACACGCTGTTAAAACGGCACAAAACTTTGTACCAGGGATCCGATGATCAGATGCCAGCCATCAACCAGGACAAACAGCATCAATTTGAAGGGAAGTGAAATCATGACAGGTGGCAGCATCATCATACCCATGGCCATCAGAATGGATGATACCACCATGTCAATGACCAGAAAGGGGACGTACAAAATAAAACCTATCTGAAAGGCTGTTTTAAGTTCACTGATGACAAAGGCCGGAATCACAACCCATACGGGCACATCATCAATCGTTTTGGGACGTGAAAGTTTGGCAATTTTCACAAACAGAGCCAGATCTTTTTCCCGGGTAAAGCGTTGCATGAATCGTTTGACCGGAATCACTGAGCGTTCCAGGAATGTTTGTTGGCTCATTTGATTGTTGAGATAAGGCTTCAGCGCTGTCTGGTTGACTTCTTCCCAGACAGGCATCATGACAAACAGTGTTAAAAACAGCGCCAGTCCCAGAATAACCTGGTTGGGTGGGGTTTGCGGGGTTCCAATGGCTTGTCGGAGAAATGACAGCACAATGATAAACCGGGTGAAAGAGGTGGTCATGATGAACAGCGCGGGAGCCAGTGTCAGAATGGTGAGCAGAAAAACAATCTGCAGGGATGAGGACACTTGCTGTGGCGTTGTGGCGGAATCAATACTGATGTTGATGCCCGGTATCGGCGATTGGGCATGAATCAGACTGCCACCGGCGATAAGGAACACAAGAATGAATATCAGTCGTTGCCATTTCACAGGTTTCCTGTTCAGTTAAGCGGTTTGAGTGATTTGAGCTTTTGTGCCAGTTTTTGTGAGAAATCTGACATGGCAGATTCCTCGGAATCTTCAGTTGCTGAAACTTCAGCAACTGTTTGTCGAGACGCATTGCCGGGCGGTTCTGGTTGACTCTGCGGGGGTGCCTGCGTTTTTTTTCTGGGTTTGGGTGGTAATGATGGATTCGGCGTTGTCTGTTTTTCAGCAGATTCAATGATCTTTGATTTTTGCCGGGCCTGTTGCAGAACCGATAAAAATTCTGCCCGAGCCTGTGTTTCATTGAAGGAAATATTGCCGTCCTTGACATCCACCTGATTCAGAAACGCCTGATCTTCCTTGCTACGGACTTCTGTCAGAAAATTGATGGCATTGGGGGTGATCCCACAGGCAAAATACTGGTTATTGATTTCCAGAACAACAATTTTTTGTTTGGGCCCCACATAAAATGATGAAATAATTTTGACAGGAAAACGGCTTTGAAGCTTGGGAAGTTTTCCTGATAAAAAACGGTTGTAGCCATAGGCCAGCAGATAAATCAACATCAGAATGACCAGCAGTGCCAGAATCAGAACCAGCATGGTCGAGATCCAGTTTTCTTCCGGGCTGGTGGAAAACGATGACTCAGAGATGGGGCTGGATTCTGATGGAACCCCTTCTTCCAGGGTGAAGGTTTCAGGCAGGCGTCCGTTCATGGCTTTTTGAGCCATTTCAGATTCAAAGTTTTTATCGACAGGGGACAATGGTTGTGATTTTAACAGTGCAACCCGGTCCAGATCGATAGAAAGTGTATTTTTATCGCGGATCATCCGGTATTTGCCTTCAGGGGTAACTCGGGGAGGTATGAGAACAATTTCCATCAGCAGAGCCGCACTGCCTTGCGTGATACGAATAAATTTGATCAGGGGATTGGCCTCTGGAGTGATGAGACTCGACAAACCTGTGCGAATATCAACGTCAGACAGGCGAAGGCTGAAGAATCCTTCTTCAAAATTGAGAACAGGTTCCTGTTGCAGAATCTCCCTGAATTCAAGGGTGACACGTTCATGGTGGTTCAGCGTGGAAAACTGGACATTGAGCAGGGTGTTTTGATTGGCGGCAACCGGCAGTATTCCTGCCAGAAGATACAGTATCAGCGTGAGAGTAAAGTGGTGATAACAGCGCATGCGTTCCTTCCTTGAATTCAGGGAATTGTTACAGAGCGGCAAAACGGTCATCAGGGCTGACAATTTCAGTAATTTTTACAGCAAACTTATCGTTGATGACGACCACTTCTCCGCGGGCAACCAGTTTTTCATTCACCCGGATATCCAGCGGTTGTCCAATCAGGCTGTTCAGTTCCACAATGGAAGTTTCGTTCAGTCCGAGAAGATCCTGGATCATGATCTGGGTGCGTCCGACTTCCACCGAAATCTGTAATTCGACATCAAGAAGAAAATCAATATCCAGCGAACCATCAGGGAGTTTGGGTTTACTGACTCCTCCTCCAGTGGGCATGGCGGCTGATGGACTTGCCATGGCAGGTTCTGGTTTTTGCGCTTCTGAAATCACCATTTCACGATTGCGTTTCAGATCTTCTTCCACATCAGACCAGTCGAGGTCATCCAGATTATCAAACGATTCGAAATCTTCATCACCCATAGCAGGCCTTTGTGAGTCTATTGCTGATAGAATTCAGAGAACAAAATCCGTTTCACAGGAGCTGTATCTTCCCATGGTGCCAGATTGGGAAACAGGGAATTCAGTTTAATCTGCAAATCCCGTCGCAGAAGCTGTCGTGTGCGAGCTTCATTGAGTTGACGGGAAGTTAATTCCTGTAAATGCGATATAATCAAGTCCTTCACAATCGGAAGGCGTCCTTCCATCCATGCTTTTGCGGCCGCGTTTGTAAAGGCAAGTTGCATAGTGGTTTTCAGATAATATTTGCCGTCTTTGAGATTGATGATGAATGTTCCCAGTTCCAGATACAGCGGATTTTCCAGAGGCGGAGGACCTTCTCTGATAATTTCAGGTTCTTTTTCCGGTTCCTGGTTCAGATAATAATATGCGGCACCCGCAGCAAGGAGAAGTAGAAGCAGAATAAGTAAAAACTTTCCTTTGCCACCACCACCACCACTGCCACCTTCTTCCAATCCATCGTCATCTGCCATAGTTCCTTTTTATCCAGACAGGAATAAATTACTGGATAAAGAATTCCTGAAACAGCACTTTTTTGATTGGTTCAGGATCTTCCCACTCAGGTTTGCTGGGAAACAGGGTGCTGATTCGAGAAATCAGCCGTTGTTTCAATTCATTTCTGGCTTCTGCCATTTTGATATCTTCGGTTGACAATTCCTGAAGTTCCGAGAGCACAATATCCTTCACTTCCAGAAGGCGTCCGTTCAGATAATCACTGGCTTTCTGATCGCTCAACATGAGCTGGATGGTGGTTTTCAGATATCTTCGGCCATCCTTGAGATTGACCACAAAGGTATCAATGTTAAGAAAAATCGGGGCTGCCAGAGGCTCTGCCGAGGATGAAATTTTTTCATCCGGGACGATTTCCTCCTCACCTTTAGGCTGAAGAAAAAACCAGGCTGCCGCGGCAATCAATAATAATACAATGACAGCAACGATGATGATGATTAGTTTTTTACTGCCACCACCTCCGCCACTCTCTTCACCTTCATCTGCCATAAATTCCTTTATATTTATAAATGTTAGTCGTTTTCATTGAGAATGACTATTTCAACACGGCTGTTCGTTCGCCGCCCCTTTGGAGTTTGGTTGGACGCCTTTGGTTGAGAATCGCCCTTGCCTGTCAAGGAAAGTTTGGCTGGTGAAACACCAACGTTCAGCATTTCTTTCAAAACACTTTGAGCCCTTGCCAGAGAGAGATCCCATGAATCCCGATATTTGGAGGATCGAACTGGAGTCGTGTCGGTATGACCTTCGATACGAATCATGTGTCCTGTTTTATTCAAATATCGTGCAATCTGATGAATTGTTTGTTTGGCCGATGCACTCAACAGGGCACTGTTCCGTGCGAAAACGATATCAGCCGGTATTGTCACAATCAAGCCCTCATCCGATTGTGACAGTTCCACGTTACGGACAGAATGTTCTGACAGGAACACTTCCAGACTTTCTTTTAAAATGGAATTTGCCCGTAAAATTCGAATTTCATCGGTACTTCTGGATTCATACATGGAAAAGAACCCCGGTTCCATGGAAGAAAGTGAACTTTGCTGGGATTTGGGATTGGGATCGTTGAAAGAGTAAAGTAACACAAAAAAAGTCATCATCAATGTGATGAGGTCGCTGAACGTGACCATCCATGCGTTGGGATCCAATTCGTTCCCGGATTTTTTTTTCTTTTTTTCTTTTTTAACGGGAACCTGAACTGTTTCCTCCAGGACAGGCGCACTCCGTTCATGGTCCTGTGCCAAGAGGCCCTCCGAGTAAATGGACAGGGTTGATGATGACAATCGTGATCCGCCGATTTTTTTCCCGGCCTTCTGAAAACCGGTTGCTGGCCAGTGGACGCTGACTGCTGTATCCTGACGCGGCAAAACGAGAAGCGGGTACCATACTTTTTTTTAGAAAATATCTGAGAACCCGCATGGAGCGATCAGCGGATAATGTCCAGTTCGGGTCAAAATCAGACACTCGAAAGGGGACGTCATCGGTGTGTCCTTCAATACGGACACGGTTTTCAGACCGTTCAATGAAATTATAGATTTTATCCATAAACGGATAAGCTTTAGGCTGAATTTCTGTTGAATTTTCCTGGAAGGCAAAGCGCGTTGGAATATGAATCAATAAGGCTTCGTTTGTCACTTCATAGGAAAATTGTTCCAGGTCTCGATCCTCTTCTGAATATCCCTGGAGTTCAGATAAAAATGTTTCAACCTCAGCACTCACTTCCAGTTTTTCTTTGCTCGTTCCGCGTCCGGTTTCAAACGCTGGCCCCGTATTGTTGAGTATTCCGCCAATGGATTCGAAGGCGCGTTTGATTTCCAGTGCGATTTTAGCCTGTTTTTTATTATTTGGAGAAGACAACGCATAGAGCAAAATAAAGAAGGCCAGCAGAATCAGGGACAAGGACGTCATCATGACGGTGTTGCTGTCTCCGGTGGGTCGGAAACGGGAGTGTTCAACAGTTATGTCGAGGCCCTCAGGTATTGCCCCCGGAGCCTGAAAACGATAGACATCGTGGAATTTCATTGAGTCAATGTTCCTCTGTCTTTGGGAGAAAGATAGCTGTTCAATTTGTTTTCTACAATTCTGGGATTATCTCCGGCCGCGATTGCCATGACGCCTTCCTTGGTGACTTTTAGCGCAAGCACCTCTTCCTGACTTCTTATCTGCAACTTTCCTGAAATGGGGAGACCCACCACGTTTGCCAGCAGAGATCCGTAAAATGTCGTGATCAGCGCGATCGCCATGGACGGTCCGATGGCATCAGGATCAGCTAAATTCTGGAGCATGATGACCAGACCAACGAGTGTCCCGATCATTCCCATTGCCGGCGATAGTGCGGCCATGGTTGAAAACAGACTGGCTCCTGTTTTATGGCGTTCTTCGGTGAAGTCGATTTCATTGTTCATGATATCTTCGATGACAGAGCTTTCCAGACCATCCACAACCAGATTGATGCCTTTGATAAAGAACTGATCATCCGTTTCATTGCCCACATTCTGGAGACTGAGAATGCCTTCTCTGCGCGCTCTTCCCGCAAAATCAATAATGGTGGCGATGATGGTGGAGATTTGGGGTGGACTGGCAAAAAATGCTTTGCGCATTACTTTTCCAATGCCGAGAATCCGGTTCAGTGGAAACCAGATAAGCATGGTTCCTATGGTCCCTCCCACCACAATCAGCAGTGAGGGAATATCGACAAAGGCTGTCAGATAGGAGCCCATGGCGACAATGATCAGAACCAGCGTAATGATCAGTCCCAGAACAGATCCCAAGTCCATCGTTTCACCCGGTTTTTATGTTTTATGTTCTTGAGGCGATCCAAACTTTGGGTGCGCCTGTAAAATATAGCTGAGGATAATGCTTTTCAGCCACTCTCAACATCGCAATGTATTTGGGAACGTATTCGTAGGTTTCCTTGCGCAATGGCAATGCCCAGTAATTGTGTTGCCCTTTCTGTTTGACCAGTCGGGCAACATAGTTGGGGCCACCGTTATATCCCGCAAGCGCGAGTTCCCAGTTGTTGTCAAAACGTTTGCCAAGTTGCTTGAGATAACGGGCCGCTGAGACGGTTGATTTTTTCCAGTCTAGCCGTTCATCACGTAACCAGTTGATCTTGAGTCCGAAATCTTTGGCTGTTCCTTCTGTGAATTGCCACATTCCCTTCGCGCCTGAAGGTGAAGTGACGGATGTTCGGAAACCGGATTCCAGCAGTGGAAGATAAGCCAATTCCGGTGGTAATCCATGTTCGTAAAATATTTGATGAATGTAGGGTAAATATTTTTGACCGTTTTCCAGTGCCGCCTTAAGGTTTTTTCCATTTTTGTAACGCTGATAAAAATGATCAATGCGTTCTTCTTTGGCTGTTCCTTGATTTTGGTAGGGTGATCTTAGCGACGGACCGCATCCTTCCAGCGCAAGCAACAAAAAAAACAGGAAAAAGAGATTTTTGATGAGGGCTGGATTTGAGAGAACATTCATGACAGCTTGCTGAATGGATTAAGCATTAAAAATAGGAATAGTTTTCCAGTATCTTGCATGAAAAAATTTCCCCTGAAATTTGAGGTCTCAAGTATTCTATGGATTGATTCCGGGATAGTTCGTTCTCAAAAATTCCGAAGACGGCCGATCCACTTCCGCTAACCAATGCACCAAGCGCGCCATGCTCCAGAAGCAATTGCTTGATTTGGGCCAGATCGGGATAGGCTGGAAACAGCGTGGATTCAAATTGATTGTGCAGATTGCCAAGAAGTTCAGCCAGGGTATGGATTTGTGGAATTGTCTGAAGAGGTTTTGGGGTACATTGGCGATAGGCCTCAACTGTAGGAATTGAAAACGGAGGTTTGATAACCAGCAAGGGCAATTCAGGGTAACCGGCTAACGGTTTCAGAACTTCGCCTTTCCCATGCACTTCCGCAGGGGTTGGTTTCAAAAAAAATGGAACATCCGATCCCAGGGGTTGTGCCAGTTGGTGCAGGTCTGTGTGGTTCAATGGCTGGTCATAATACTGGTTCAGCAAAACAAGCACTCCGGCCGCATTGGCGCTACCGCCTCCCAGTCCTGCTCCTGTTGGAACTGTTTTATGCAGTTTGATTGTTCCTGACACTTTGATTCGGGTTTGCTTTTCAAACAGCCGGACGGCCTTGATGACCAGATTTTTTTCCGGATCGACTCCGGCTCTGATCCCTGTTTCTTCAAGTTGAATCGGGCCTGTTGTTTCAGGGAAAAATTCCAGGGTGTCAAACAGACTGATGGGCACCATGTGCATGAACAGATCATGATAGCCGTCAGGACGTTTATAGAGAATTTGTAGAATGGTATTAATTTTTGCGGGAGTCTTGATCCGGATCATAGGATTTCACAGAAGTTTTCGGGATTCGAGAAACGGGATCAGAATCTTTCGTGCACTTTCATAATTTTCCTGATCACAGTACAGATATTTCAGATCCGCGTTTTGACGGTATTGATCCAGCAGTGATGAAACTTTTTGAACAGGCAGATACATGGTTTTACCCATGACTGTATTCCTGATCAGCAGCGAATTGGCGTCATCGCGGGGAAGTGTAGAAAATTTGGACAGATAACGTGAGGATCTGAGAAACAGGGTTTCGATTCCCGCGTTTTTTAACTGCTGGATCATCAATTCTTCCAGGCCATCAGGGTGATAATGTTCAAATTGAAACAATCGTTTGGGTGGTTTTCGGAAAACAATGCGCGAGGCCCATTTCTTGGTTCTGACCTTCCACAACGCTGAATGAACGCTGTCATCATGGAGCATCAGGAAATTTTCCAGATCACCAGTGATTTGCAGATCAAGTTCCCGTTCCTGGAACGCCTGTTTCAGAAAGAAATCAAAGGGCAGAAGGGTTTTGTGGAAATATACCTGGAGAAACATGTGGAGTCTTGCCAGCAGAAAATCTTCATAGGCATAGCGCACATTATTTTCCATGGTCAGGACAAGTCCATGTTCTGTAGCAGTGCAATGGAGTCCCTGGATCAATCGGTCAAGATCAAATTTTCCATAACTGACTCCAGCGTAATGTGAATCTCTAAGGAGATAATCCATACGGTCCACATCAACCTCCCCACTCACGAGACGCTGAAGCAGGGGATGGATGTTGAAGGGCCGATGGCTTGAATTGGGAAAAAAATCTGAGGGACTGATGTCATGATCTATCAGTGAGCATATATCGCGGGATTCTTCCTCAGATAATAATGGCGAACTGCCTTGAGATAATGCGAACACAATAGCGATGGAAAAATCTTCATGACTGGCTCTGGTTTGCATATCCAACGGTTTGGAATACCATTTGACTGGCAAATCGAGTGTGTTTCTAAGAGGGAAAACAGGTTCTGAAGAATGCGAAAATGGCGCGTGTCCACAATCATGCAACAGGGCCGAGAACCGTAATATGGTACGAAAGTAGTGTAAAGGATCTTCAGGAAACTGATCCCGGATGCAAGATTGGGGAGAACTCACCAGGTGATCAAATACTACTCCAGCCAGATGCATGGCCCCTAAGGAATGACTGAACCGGCTATGAGTCGCGCCGGGATAGACATAACTGGCAAAACCCAACTGGGAAATATGCCTGAGTCGCTGGAAAAATGGATGATCAATGATTTGCCGTTCACGGTCACTGAACGGGATGTTTCCGTGGATGGGACAGCGGATTTTATAACGATCTAGTGGGGATTTCATGGAATTCATCACAGTGGCAAGGAACAAAAATTATCATTGAAACAGTCTGTTCAATTTTTGAGCCACTGTGCAGAATTAAGGAATCAGGAAAAGAATTCTGATAAAACTCAGGCCAGATTAGAAATCGGCTTTTTGTGCTGCCCGCAGTTCCCGCTTGATGTCTTTGTTGCGTTGTTTTTCAGCGGCTTCGCGTTTCAGCGTTTTAGCGACAGACGGTTTTACAAAATATTTTCTTTTTTTCAACTCCTTGAACAACCCTTCCCGAATCAAGGTTCGTTTGAGTTGCATCATGGCTTTGGAAACATTACCGTCTTTGACATCAATGGTTACTGGCATAGGTTTTTCCTGAAAAATGTTATTAAAATTCCGTAAAGCTGGAACGTATACCAAACTTTTTTATTGAATGCAACACCCTATTTTAGGGATTGATCAATAATGATACGTGTTTTTATTTGATTCTGTCAGGACATTTAGTCATGTATGGTGGAGACAAGGGGGATCGAACCCCTGACCTCAACACTGCCAGCGTTGCGCTCTCCCAGCTGAGCTATGTCCCCACTAAAATTGATTTTATTTTTTGGGAAGGTGATATTTTGATTTTTTAGATAGAATTTTGAATTGATGCGTATGGCGTCCCCAAGGGGATTCGAACCCCTGTTGCTGCCGTGAAAGGGCGGAGTCCTAGGCCTCTAGACGATGGGGACGGCTGCAAAAGAAGCGCATCTTATATTTCCAAAGATTTTGTTTGTCAATATATTTTTTTAATGTTTTTTTGTGAAAGAACCATGCGAATTTTAATGATAGCCCGGTTGTTTTATCCGGAAATCGGGGGGATTCAGACTTATAGTTATGAACTGGCAAAACAATTGACACGGCAAGGGCATGAGGTGTGTGTGCTATGTCCTCCCGCAGAGGGTGATCTGGAGTTTGACCGGCAGCAACCTTTCAAAATTATCAGGGGGAAATGGACCCGGATCAAGTGGATAAAAACGCTTTTTTATAGCGGGCATTATCTCAAAATCATTCATCAATGGCATCCGGATATTGCTTTTGGCACCGTGTGGGCTCCATGCGGGGTTGTTGCGTGGATTGGGAAAATGTTGGCAGGGATACCCTATATACTGGCCTTTCATGGGACAGAAATCACGTTGTGGCAAAAGCACTGGATTACCCGTCAGTTAATGCGGTTGGTGATTCAGCAAAGTCTGTTCTCCCTGGCTGTGAGCCATTTCACTGCCGCCAAAGTATTGGCTATTGGTGGGCCTCATCCTGTTCATGTGATTCCCTGCGGTGTTGATCTTCAACGTTTTAAGGGGATCTCGCAGAAGGAACAAAATTCTGGTCCCAAAGTGCTGTTGTCTCTGGGCGCTCTGGTTCCACGCAAGGGGTTCGATATGGTCATTCGTGCTTTGCCTGAGGTTCTCAGAGCAAGGCAGGATTTTGTTTATCGCCTTGCGGGGACTGGATCAGATCTAGAACGGTTGAAAGCGTTGGTTGATGAACATCAGCTCAATGATTATGTGAAATTTGCAGGCAGGATTCCCTCACAAAATATTCCCGAGGAATTTGAAAAGTGCCATTTGTTCATCATGCCGTCCCGGGACATTCAGGGGGACTTTGAGGGATTCGGTATTGTTTTTCTGGAAGCAAACGCATCAGGAAAAGTGGTGATCGCTGGAAATTCAGGAGGGATTCCTGATGTCGTCCGGCATGAAAAAACAGGTTTGCTGGTCGATCCTGAAAATCCATCCGCAATCGCTGGCGCAATTCTACGCTTATTGGAGGATGATATTCTCAGAGCCCGGATGGAAACGGAAGCCCGAAACCATGCTTTGGCATTTACCTGGGAAAAATCAGCCAGTTTATTGAATCAACTGCTTAATAAATCTACAGATTTACCCACGTGAAGGGCGATTTAGTCCATAGAAACAGCGACATTCAGCGCTGATTTTCTGCTGGCTGTCATCGACAAAAATGGATTGCGCTTCAGATGATATTCGATGTGGTCGGACTCGTCATGAGCCATGGGAAGTCGGAATGTTTGGGTGATGTAACCTGGCGCGAGAATCATGATGTCGGTCATGCCCAGTGACTGGATACTGATGTTGCCAGTGTCACCAGTATGCCATTGTTGTCTGTTTTGAAGATTGACAATAACCGCGTCTTCGACAGGATATCCATTTAAATCAGTGATTTTTAGCTGAAAGTGCGTTTCTGAACTGGCAGATGTGGAAGACAATCCCGGCAGAAACCCCTCTGTTTCATGCGTTTGTATTTTTTGCATTGCGACCCCGCCGACCAGAATGGCCAACAAAATGAAGCCACTGATTTTGACCTTCATCGGTTGCTTGTCTTTGATTAAAGATGGCGTATAACAAGTCATCCATCCAATTGAACTTTTCTTCATAACTACCTGAGTCAAATATATTTAATAAATTAAATAGCACTGATTACGTCTATAGGACAAATGATCAATGCAATAATTACACCTGTCCCCATGATTGTTGAAGTTGCCTTAAATGTTCCATTAAAACGTTGTTTCGATTATATCTGGCCCGAATCTTTAGGGATGCCAGCAAAAGGTATCAGGGTTGTGGTTCCCTTTGCTGGTCAGACCAAAAGTGGTGTGGTGGTTCAACTGAAAGAAACTTCGCAATTTCATGAAAAACTCAGGGCAGTTCAAGCCTTGATGGACGATTTTCCCTTGTTTGGGGACGCGTTTCTGGATTTATGTCAATGGGCTGCTGAATATTATTACTGTGGTTTTGGCGAAATTTTAAACAGTGCTGTTCCAGGTGGATTGAATCTCAAGTTTGATGTGATTTTCACACGAATTGTTGATCTGGCTGAATTTTCAAACATACCAATCGCCATCTATGATTTTATTGAAGCCAGGCCTTCCTGGTCCCTCAAAGAATGGCAACAGCATTTCCCAGAGAAAAAAGAAGAAAAAATTCTTGGACAATTGGTTGCGGACAAGAAAATTCACCGTGAATTTGCGCGGATTGGACATAAAATATCTGAAAAAAAGCAGAAATATGTTCGTTTACGGGGACCCGTGCTGTCAAATCCGGGAGCTTTGAGATCAACAAAAAAACAAGCGATTCTTGAACTGTTGCAGAGCCACAATGAATTGAGTGTGGCTGAATTGAAAGATCAGGTCAAAGATCCGCTGCCTGTTCTAAAGAAACTGAGTGAAGAGGGTTTGGTCGAAATCACTGAAAAACGGGTATTTCGTAATTTTATGGCGGCATCACCTGCTGATGGAAAAGAGGATTTCAAGAGTTTGTCGAACGAACAACAGCAAGTATTTTCTCAAATCAGGTCCGCAATGGATCAGGGCTGTTATCAGACTTTTTTATTACAGGGAGTAACAGGCAGTGGAAAAACAGAAGTGTACATGCATGCAGTACAACATAATCTGTCACTGGGAAAATCAAGCCTGATTCTGGTGCCTGAGATCGCTTTGACACCTCAATTGGTGAATCGTTTCAGATCAAGATTCGGGCAGGAAATCGGCTTACTGCACAGTGGTATGGATGATGGTGAGCGGTTTGATGAATGGAGTAAGATCCAACAGCAAAAGAGTCCCATCGTGATTGGCGCGCGCAGCGCTGTGTTTGCACCACTGGAAAATATCGGCCTGGTGATTGTGGATGAAGAGCATGACAGTTCCTACAAACAGGAAGAATCACCCCGTTACAATGCAAGGGATCTGGCGATTTTCAGAGGTTATAAATCTGGAGCCACTGTGATATTGGGGTCTGCGACACCTTCGTTGGAGTCGTGTTATAATGTAATGAATCAGAAGTATAAAAAGGTGGTGCTCACCTCCCGTATTCAGAATGCGATGCTTCCTGAAGTGACCTTGCTTGATCTGAAGAGCACGCCCCGGCAGAAAGGAAGTTATTTTTTTACAGTAAAACTGGTCGAAGCCCTGCGTTCCAGACTGCTTCGTCAGGAGCAGAGCATTCTGTTTTTGAATCGCAGGGGGTATGCCAATATTGTCAAATGCCAGATTTGCGAAAATGTCATGGTCTGCAGAAATTGCAGCATCAGTCTGGTTTATCATCAAATGTTGAATCAGCTAAAATGTCATCAGTGCGATTATCAGGAACCCTTTCCTTCCCAATGTGTCTGTGGTGCTCATGGAACCTTGAAAGTGCTGGGGATTGGCACAGAACAGGTCGAAACAGAAATCCATAAAATGTTTCCGCAGGCACGTGTATTGCGACTGGACCGGGACACTCTTCATGGAAAACATGCGTTGTCAGAGAAGCTGAGGCAAATTCAGGATCATGAGGTGGATATTATTATTGGCACGCAATTGATTGCCAAAGGCCACGATTTTCCGCAAATCACTCTGGTCGGGGTTGTCTGGGCTGATATTTCGCTGAATATTCCGGACTTCAGGGCCAGTGAACGAACGTTTCAATTGCTGACTCAGGTGGCCGGCAGATCTGGCCGAGCCAATAAGCCGGGAGAAGTGATCATTCAAACCTACAGTTTGCACCATCACAGCCTGCAATTTGCTAAAAATCATGATTTCGATGGATTTCTCCAGACAGAATTCAATTATAGAACAAAATTGAATTGGCCGCCATTGATGCACATGGCTTGTCTGACATTCAGCAGTACTCATGAATTACAGGCCGAAGCCTTGGCCAGGGAATTTACACGGCGAATCGAGAGGCTTCAACTCTCAATCTGTCAGACGATGGGACCGTCGGAGGCTCCGATCAAGAAAATAAAAAACAGGTACCGATGGGTGCTTGTACTCAAGGCGTCTCATACAAAAATATTACATAAGGTATTGGATCAGGCATTGAGTCAGCCTTTTCCCCTTAAAAATAATGATCGAATGTCTATTGATATTGATCCCTATAACTTGTTGTAAGCCGGGGCGATAAGCTTGCAATTTATGACTGCCCAACTCATAACAAAGCCTGTCTTCCACATTCTCTCCAAAGATTTAATTAACTTTTTTCTCAGGAATTCCATGCCACAAATTATTTCAGGAAAAGAAATTGGTGCCCAAATCCGCAGTGAATTGAAACAGGAAGTCACACGTTTGAAAGAGGAGGGGCTGGCACCATGTCTGGCTGTGGTTTTGGTGGGCGATGACCCGGCATCAGCGATTTATGTTCGTAATAAAAAACAGGCCTGTGAAGAACTGGGAATTGTGTCATTGGAACACCGTTTGCCGGGAACAACTTCCCAGATGGATCTGGAAGCATTGATTCATTCGTTGAACAAGAATCCCAATGTGCATGGAATTTTATGTCAGTTTCCTCTACCCAAACCATTGAATGACGAAAACGTGATTTTGACAATACATCCGGCTAAGGATGTGGATGGTTTGCATCCATTGAATGCTGGCTATCTTGCCATGGGTAAACCCAAATTCATTTCCTGCACACCGCTTGGTGTCTATCAACTGCTCAAACGCAGTCAGGTCAATGTTTCCGGCAAACATGCGGTCATTATTGGTCGGAGCAATCTGGTAGGGCGCCCTTTGTCCAATCTGCTCTCTCAAAAAGGATGTGATGCTACCGTAACTGTCTGTCATTCAAGAACTAAAAATCTGGCAGAACTGACAAAACAGGCGGATATCCTGATTGCCGCTATTGGTCAACCCGAGTTTGTCACCCCTGAGATGGTCGGAGAGGGGGCGGTCGTGATTGATGTGGGGATGAATCGCGTGATTGAACCCGATCTACCCAAAGGCAGTCGGTTATGTGGCGATGTTCTGTATGATGCTGTTTTCCCCAAAGTGAGCGCAATCACTCCCGTGCCTGGAGGCGTTGGGCCGATGACGATTGCCATGCTGATGTACAACACCATCAATGCGGCACGTTGGCAGAGTGGTTTACCTGCGTTTGATCTTTAGTACACGGGTCGTTGGGCCAATTCCAATTGCTTAGGAATGGCAAAAGAATAAGTTGTAAAAGTTTGCTCGTACCCTACGTCCCGTGGGGCACGTTTTCCACCAGGCGAAGCTCTGCTTCGCACCCACCGGAGGTGGTTCATGGAACGGTTACGAACGGGAAGCTCGTAACCAGAAAGTTTTCCCTGTTATTTTTTGAATGTTCCTTATGGCGTCCCAAATTACATGAATTCGGGATTAAAAAAATTCGGAATATTGATAAAGTTCGTAACCCCACATTTTACGGATCGTCCAGTAAAATTTTAATGATAAGGAGATGGTATGAACAATAATCAGAATTCTTTTATTGCAAATTTTTTTAAAATGGAGGCTGCAAGCGGTATTCTCCTGATTGTGTCAATGTTGCTGGCAATGGTATGTGCCAATACGGGTTTCGCATCCTATTACAATCTATTGCTCTCAACTCCAGTTGAAGTTCGAGTGGGTGATTTGGAGATCGCAAAACCACTGATACTTTGGATTAATGATGGCCTAATGGCTGTTTTCTTTTTTCTGGTTGGACTTGAATTAAAACGAGAACTTCTTGAAGGAGAGCTCTCAGATATACGAAATATTATCTTACCTGGAGTAGGTGCAATCGGAGGAATGCTAGTTCCAGCATTGATATATATCTATTTCAATGGGAATGACCCTGTTGCGTTAAGGGGGTGGGCAATACCAGCCGCAACGGATATTGCGTTTGCACTGGGTGTTTTAGCGTTGATTGGTTCACGGGTGCCGACGTCTCTTAAAATATTCCTCACTTCTTTAGCCATATTTGATGATATTGGCGCGATATTAATAATCGCTTTTTTTTACACTTCCAAAATATCATTCACTGCTTTGATAATCGCCGCGTGCTGTTTGCCAATATTGGCTATTTTGAACAAAAAGAATGTCATTTCAAAAAGCCCCTATATCTTGATGGGCATCATCATGTGGGCTGCAACATTAAAATCAGGCGTACACGCAACGTTAGCAGGTGTTGTTTTAGCAATGTTTATTCCGATTCGATCAAAAAACGATCCCGACATTTCACCTCTAAAAAGTCTGGAACATGATTTACATTCTGTCGTGGCATTTTTCGTTCTTCCAGTCTTTGCCTTTGCAAATGCGGGCATTAGTTTTATCGGTATCGGATTTGAAGATATCTTGCACACTGTGCCCATTGGTATTGCCCTCGGTCTATTTTTCGGGAAAATAATAGGTATCTTTGGACTTTGTTGGTTGTTAATAAAAATCAAAGTAACGCAGTTACCCAAAGAAATGACCTGGACAAATTTATTTGGAACTGCCGCACTTTGTGGGATTGGTTTTACGATGAGCTTATTTGTGGGTTCGTTAGCATTTGAAGAAACCGGTGTCGATTTATTATTTGATGAACGGTTGGGAATCATCTTGGGGTCTGTCGTTTCAGGAGTTGTAGGCTATACAATTCTTTCTATGAGTTTACCAGCAAAGGCTAAAGGCTCAACAACCTGATCTGTATCAGACTAAAGTTAGTGTTTGAAAAGCAGTTCATCTTTTTTCTCAGTGGGATGGTTTTCACTACCTTGACCTGACCTTCGAGTGGATGGATTTGCGTAATATTGAGGAATCTCATGAATAATGACTTCAAGTACCACAAATTTATTAAAAAACTCCTGAAAGCCGATAAAAAAGAGCTTCTCCGGGATTTGTTGAAAGATCTGTCGACGCATGAGATCGTCAGCGCGATTCTACAGTTGAAAGCACAGTATCAGTTTGACGTACTGGAGTTGCTACCCAAAGATAAAGCTTCAGAAGTCTTATCCCAGTTTCAGGATCATTCTCCCATTCTTCAGGATCTGGTAGCGCACATCAATGCGGAACAGTTGAGTAGCTTCATTGAGGAAATGCCCGGGGATGACGCCGCGGATTTTATGTCTATTCTGG
This sequence comes from SAR324 cluster bacterium, assembly GCA_015232315.1. Lineage (NCBI taxonomy): Bacteria > Deltaproteobacteria > SAR324 cluster bacterium. Next base: position 24,029 of record JADFZZ010000026.1, read on the forward strand.
ACGATGCCAAAGCGGAAGAGGTGCTACAAAATCTGCCGGTAGCGGATCGTGAGGAAATCACCACGTTGCTCCAGTATAATGAGGAAAGCGCCGGTGGCATCATGAATCCTTATGTGATTTCGGTCCATAAGGAGCAGACTGTGGATCAGGCGATCCAGAGCATTCGGCAGTATATTCAGGAAAATGATTTTGAAACGTTTTATAATGTGTATGTGGTTGATGAGTATGAGCATTTGATTGGCATGATTGGTGTCACACAATTGTTGCTTGCAGAGCGGAATCTGTTGGTCAGTGAACTGATGGATCCCAACATAGTGGCTGTCGATGAAGATCTTGATCAGGAAGAGGTCGTCAGGGTTGCTCAGGAATATAATTTAGTGGTGGTGCCAGTGATTGACAAACATTTGCGACTCGTGGGACGAATCACCATTGATGACCTGGTGGATGTTATTTATGAAGAACATCAGGAGGATATGGCGCATGTCATTGGAACAGGCAGTGAAGAAGTACTGGAAAACTCCGTGTTTCGAACAGTCCGTGACAGATTACCGTGGTTGCTGATGAGCGTTGGTGGTGGATTCATTTCAGCGATGGTGATGAGTTTTTTTGCCAATACCGTGTCGGTTTTGCCACAGGTTGTGTATTTCTTACCGTTGATTGCGGCTCTGGGAGGAAACATTGGTATTCAATCTTCATCCATTGTTGTCCGTGGATTGGCGACTGGAGAAATTCATCCATCAGATCTCTTTTCCAGATTATGGAAAGAAATCCGGGTGGCGGTAGTGAATGGCCTGGTTTGTTCCGCACTGTTGGCAGGAATGGCATTTTACCTGACCGGGAACGTCAAACTCGGGTTGGTCAATGCGGGGACATTGATGATGATTGTCTGTGTTGCGTCAACTCTGGGGGCCTCTATTCCCATGCTGATGAAACGTTTAAATATTGATCCGGCATTGGCCACTGGACCATTTATCACGACAACGAATGATGTTCTCGGAATTTTGATTCATTTGGGGGTTGCGACGCAGTTTGCGATTTATCTGTTGAAATAAATCATCAATCTTTGGCTAAACGCTTTAAAAGTTTTATGGGCAGAAGGGCTTCAAGAATGGCTGATGCCGGTTGGATTGCGGACCATTGGGCGGATTCCATAGTAAGAATTGCCAAAGCCGCAGTTGGCAGGAGCAAATGGCCTGTGTCTGTTCCAAAACACAATAATTCCACAAACCGCTCCAGTTCCGGATTATGACCAACAATCAATGCTGTTTCGAAGGAATCAGGGGTATCATGAAGGACCTCCAGGAGGCTTTCGGGTGTGGTGTCATAAATTCTGTCATCCACTTTTTGAACAAAAGTTTCATAATACCCGGCCAAAGCACTTTTGAGTAGGGCTGTTGTCTGCAATGCCCGTTCCGCAGGTGATGATATGACAAGTTCCGGTATTTTTCTGGAAGCTACAAGGGCATTGGCTATGTGAGGAACAGATTTGATACCGCGTCGGGAGAGCGGACGCAATTTGTCTTCCAGAGAGGGATCCTCCCAGGAAGACTTTGCGTGTCGCAGGACATACAGCGTTTTCATTGTCCTGCTTGAGGCTGTTGGTTCAACGGCGCAACCTTCTGAGTTGAATCATCATTCATGGAGTCCGTAGCTTGTGTTTCTACGGGGAGTTCATCACTGGATGCGGGAGATTCAGCCTTGGGGGCTATAGCCGGGGCATCCTGTTGTTCCATCATTGGCGCATCCATTTGCTCCATTTGCTTTTCTTCTTCAGGTACCAATTCAGGAGAAGTAGCGGTTTTATCCATTTCGGCAGGAGATGGCTGAACCTGTTGCTGTACTGCGGGAATATCCTTGACCACGGATTTGGTTGACTGCTCAGACGACAGATATGCCAAGCCAAGAGAGGTCAGCATAAAAATAGTAGCCGTTCCAGTGGTGATCATTCCCACTCCCGACATGTGTCCCCGAGCATAGGTGGCCTGGCCCATGCTTCCGAATGCCGCACCAAGATCAGCTCCCCGTCCTGACTGGATCAAAACAAAGAAGATCAAAACAAGACACACGATAACATGAATAATGAGCAATAAAGTGAACATACTAAATCCAGATACTTGGTTGAAAAATAATTAAATACTCGATAGTCGTAAGTTAAAGCAATTGTAAGTTTTAAGAACTGAAAACTTACAATTCTTGAATTAATTATGATCCTGCCTGAATGATTTTGCAAAAATCAACCGGTTTTAAGCTGGCACCACCGACTAATGCGCCATCGATATCAGACTGACTCAGAAGCGTTTGGGCGTTGGCCGCGTTCACGCTTCCGCCATAGAGGATGAGCATTTTGGAAGCAATTGTTTCATTGCTCAGAGATTTGAGTTCTTTGCGAATGAGTTTGTGCATATCATTGGCTTGTTCCGGTGTTGCGGTTTTTCCTGTACCAATGGCCCAGATGGGTTCATAGGCGACCACACATTGGGCCATCATTTCGGGAGAGATTCCTTTGAGATCTTCCTGAATTTGGGCAATGACCGTGGTTTCATGTTTGCCACTTTCCCGTTGTTCCAGGCTCTCACCTACACACAGGATAGGTTTGATGCCGTGCTTGAGTAGCACCGTGAGCTTGTCATGAATAAAACTGTCACTTTCATTGAAATAGCTTCGGCGTTCTGAATGCCCGATAATGCAATAGGTGCTGTGACATTCTTTCAAAAGTTCCACTGAAATTTCACCAGTGTAGGCTCCAGATAATTCGGTATAAACGTTTTGGGCTCCAAGGCCGATTTGAGTGCCTTTGACTGCGTCTTGCGCAATGCCCAGCAATGTGAAGGGAGGGCAGATCGCCGCTTGACAAACGCCTTGCTCAACTTTGGTGTTTTCACGGATGGCATTGACCATTTCTGTGACGAGGGCAATGGAACCATTCATTTTCCAGTTTCCAACGATAAATTTTTTTTTCATAGTGGCACTCCTAAGAAAATGGGCAGGAACAACTAAAAGAGGTTTCAGAAACGTGAAGGGCATGCGCAATTTGCTACCCTGAACAAAATGGGTCTTATAATGATTCAATCAGGGATAGGCAAGTTTATAATCCCCATATTTCTCAATGAAGAACGACGCCTGAATGGATTCCGCACGAGCGAACTGGAGGACTGTTGACAGGGTAATCATAGTCAACCACATCCGGGCAGTTTTTACGTGCAAGATCACCGGAAACCGTACATGTCGGATAAGTGCGATGCGGTGTTTCAGGCCATAGCGATTGATTATCAATGCGGGTCAGCGCAAATTTCATGAAGCGCATCCAGATTTCAGCGGGAGACCGGCTTCCGCTTTCATCAGACATCGGCTGGTTATCATCGTTACCAATCCAGACGCCGGTGACAAGCTGGTTGGAAAAACCTATAAACCAGGCATCGCGTTGCTCACTGGTTGTTCCTGTTTTTCCCGCAATGAAGTTTTTGTTGTTGGGCCAGTCCGCGTTTTTGCCTGTTCCATACAAAATCACACGTTTCATAATTTGTTTCATCTGGTGTGCTGTCCATGCGGAAAACACCGGAATTGGCTGAGGTGGTTGATATTGATAGAGGACTTCTTTGTCATCCTGTTCAATACGGGTGATAAAAACTGGAGGGAGGTATTGGCCCTGATTGGCAAACACAGAGTAGCCAGATGAAATGTCAAGCAAAGTGGTTTCTGAGCAACCGAGAGCAAGGCACAATCCAACCTGATGTTGATGAACAGGGAAATTCATTTTGTTCAGCTTTTTAAGCACGGGGCCTGTGCCAATGGAATATAGAAGCTGAACAGCAATGCTGTTGATCGATTTTTCAAGAGCTTTGGACAAGGTGATCTGGTCTGCGTAATACACTTCGCCAGACTGATTCAGCATGGAACGTTCCGAGCCATAGACACGGTCATAATTCCGTGGTTCATAAACGGAAATCGTTCCATCCTCCTGCTCCCATTCATAAGAAAGCGGTTCATCGGAAAATGTGGAGTTGGGCGTAAACCCCTGTTCCAGCGCGGTCGCAAAAACAAATGGTTTGAATGAAGAACCGGGCTGGCGCTTGGCTTGTGTGGCCCGATTGAATTCTGATTCCTCAAAATCCTTGCCACCTACCAGGGCCCTGACATAACCCGTATGAGGTTCAAGACTGACAAGCGCCCCCTGCTTGAAATCATTTTTTGACTGTTTGAACGTTTGCTCAAAGACGGCTTCTGCCTGTTTTTGAAGCGCAGGATCAATGGTGGTGTAAATTTGGTATCCACCTCCTGACACTTTGGGCAGTTTGTGTTCTCGTTTGACCAGATTCAGAACCTGTTGCACAAAATAGGAACCCGTGAATTTGGGCGATTTGGGGGTGTGGATGATAACAGTTTCCTGGAGTGTCCGCTGGTATTCTTCAGGGGTGATCCATTCAAGTTCCAGAAGTTGTTTTAAAATATGAGACTGGCGCCTGGTTGCTTCGGTTAAGTCATGTAAATTGATGGATTTTGTGATCGCCATGGATTCGGGAAACTGAAGATACGTTTCCGGTTTTTTAATGATACCTGCCAACAGTGCCGCTTCTCCCAGTGTCAATTCCGCGGCGTGTTTTTGGAAGTAAGCCAGCGATGCCTGTTCAACACCGTAATTGCCATGCCCCAGATAAATGGCATTGAGATAATACTCCAGAATTTCTGATTTACTGAAGCGAATTTCCAGAGCTAGAGCAATGAAGAGTTCCTTGAATTTTCGGGTCAGCGATCGTTCAAAATTCAGAAGTGTGATTTTTGAGAGTTGCTGGGTGATGGTGCTGGCTCCCTGAAGATATTGACCTTCACGGAGATTGATCCATGTTGCGGCCAGAATTCGGAACGCATTGACTCCCCTGTGCTGTAGAAACCGGGCATCTTCAGCGGCAAGAACACTGATTTTAAGATAACGATTGATAGCGTTTTGAGAAATAATCAGGCGGTTTTGTTCACCACGGAGCGAATAGAATGGTTTGCCATACCGATCATAGATGATCGTATTTTTTTGAATATTGGCAACGGCTTTTTCAAAATTATGGATAATTCGGGGGTACCAGTAGAGGGCATACCATCCGATGCTCACCATGCTCAGAACAGGGATGCTCAAAGCAATGATGAGCCAGATTCGGAACTTCATGAAAACAGGTCTGGCTGAGTCTTAGTCATTTCGACTCAATCCCAGGATACTCAATAACGCCATAAACAGGTTCAGGATATCGAGATACAGGGCCAGAACCGCCATGATATACTGGTCGGTGCCATAATTTCGGATGATGTTGGATGTATCATAGAGGATATATCCACTGAACAGAAACACACAGACACCTGATGTCACGAAATGCATTACAGGACTGTGGAAAAAGAACATGTTCAGCAAACTGCCAACGAGCACAATCATCAATCCGGTGAACAGAAAACCGGACATAAAACTGAAATCTTTTTTGGAAGTAATGACATACACGGACAAGCCCGCAAATGTGACAGCCGTCAAGGCCAGCGCCTCAACCACGACGGTGGTCCCACTATAGCGATAAAGAACCGGGCCCAGAGTTAATCCGGAAACAGTTGTGAAGCTGAAAAGTGCCACAATATTCAATCCCGGTTTGTTCTGGGCGTAGGACGCAAAGAAAATCAACGCGATTTCCAGAATAAAAAACAGGAACATGTTGGGAGCAACAACAGGCAACATGGGACCTGTGCCTAAAAAAGCTCCGATGGTCGCTGTTCCAAGAGACGCCGCCAGTAAACTGTAAACTTTCTTGAGAAAGTCAATACGTTCACCAACCGATGCCTGGGCAACCGATTGTATCTGATACATTGCTGTTTGTTGGGAATTAAACATAACATGACTCCATTTTAGGTTATTAAATGCCTGCGAAGAATAGCTCCTGCAGAAACATTTTTGATATGTCCTTTATCACTATGAGATCAGGACTAAGGGTTCTTGAAAGTATAAGTCGCACATTTTTCAAGAAAGTTCACCTCCCATCTGCATTATAGATAAAAAGGATGTGACTTATATCTTTCTATACTCCTTATTGTTGATGACCGATCATATCACATTTTTTTAAGGATAAAAGCGGTTATATTCTTTGAAATGCCAGATATTCACGGAAAAACAAGACCACCCTGTTAGAAAAAAGTGGACCCCTGCGATAAAAAAATTGCTGGGCAGGCGTGTATTCCGCAAGCACCAGAGGCTGATTGATGATCAATTCTCCATTGTCTGAGCGTTGTGGTTGAAGGTCTTTGTTGCCAGATCGTACCGGTAAATTAAAGTCAATTCCCTGGATGTCATTGATGATGCGTGACGCAATGAGGGTCAGCGGCCATTCGTAAAAATGCTCAATAACCATGAAACCTGTCAGATAAGCCAGGTCTCGTATGTTCTCCTCACTCTGGCTGGTTAGCCATTCGGGAAAAGTATGTTTGAGGGATGGGAAGGACAGGGTTTTGATGTTGAGTACACGAATTTCGATTCGATTCTGTTTCAAAAATTTTTCAGATAAATCCTGAATGATCAGCGGGATGCTTTTCCCATTCCATATTTCCTGATAATCTGAGAATTTTTTTGAAAAATCATGCAGCACCTGCCTGCCATTGCTCAAGCGGGCAAACTTGTCTTCTGTGGCCATGGTATTGATGTTGGCGGAAATGCTGATTTGGGGTATGGATTCCTCAACAGTTTTATGAACGTCAGGCGCTGATGTGACCTGGGCTTCCCACCGGATTTCAAGCTGGGATGAGGTCTGGAAATAATGGAATACCAGCCATCCGGCAACACCCATAAGACTAAAGGCAATGCCGGGTAGCAGAATACGAAGGAAGTTCATTACCGGTTTCGGATGCGGTGGTGAATTTTAAGGGGCAGGGCATTCAGCTTGATGAATCCATTGGCGTCTCTTGGATCATAAGTGCCCTGATCGGCTTCCATGGTAGCAATGTTTTCATCATACAGACTGTAAGGCGATTTACGCCCGGTGACCATGCAATTGCCTTTATACAATTTCAGTCTGGCAGTGCCGGTGACATATTCCTGGGTTTTATGAATCATGGCATCCAGAACTTCCATTTCAGGAGTGAACCAGAATCCATTATAAACCAGTTTGGCAAAACGAGGCATCAGGGAATCTCGAAGATTGATCACATCTCGGTCCATGGTGAGGGATTCCACGGCTCGATGAGCGATATGCAGGATGGTTCCACCCGGTGTTTCGTAAACCCCGCGCGATTTCATGCCGACAAACCGTGATTCGACCATATCGACCCTGCCGATGCCATGTTTTCCACCAATCCGGTTCAGTTCCTCAAGAAGGCTGGCTGGGGACAATGTTTTGCCGTTGACGGAAACAGGGAGTCCCTTCTCAAAGTCAATGGTAAGTTCCTCAGTCTGGTCCGGAGCCTGCTGGGGCGACGTGGTGAGTTCAAACATTTCTTCCAGAGGTTCCTGCCATGGATCTTCCAGCATTCCTGATTCAAAACTGATATGCATCATGTTTTCATCAGAACTCCATGGTTTGGATTTGGTGGCTTTGACAGGAATGCCATGTTGCTGGGCATACTCAATCAATTCCTTACGCCCGGGATATACCTGAAAAAATTCGGGCATTTTCCAGGGTGCTACCACTTTGATGTCAGGTTTCAACGCATAATAAGTGAGTTCAAACCGGACCTGATCATTGCCTTTGCCGGTGGCACCATGGCCAACGCATGAGGCCTTTTCGGCAATAGCGGTTTCAATCTGCTTTTTGGCGATCAACGGGCGAGCCAGTGAGGTGCCGAGCAGGTAGGTTCCTTCATACAAGGCATTCCACTGAATGGCGGGAAATACATAGTCCTTGACGAATTCTTCCTGAACATTTTGAATGATCACCTTGGTTGCTCCGGCCTTGAGGCCTTTTTGACGGATTTCATCCAGATTTTCAACTTTTTGCCCCAGATCCAGACACAGCGCAATGACATCATATCCGCGGGCGGTAAGCCAATGAACCAGCACAGAGGTGTCCAGACCACCGGAGTATGCCAGCACCAGTTTTTCGTTTGCCATAAAGAGACTCATTAAAAAGGTTTAAAGTGCCTGTGAAACAGATTGAATAGTGGAAGTTGCTACATTTTGTCCGACAGGGGTGATTCTTGCTACATTTTTTGCGACGGGGCCTTTTTCACCCATACCAATTTCAAACTCGACCCGGTCGCTTTTATTCAGGGAACGAAAACCTTCCTGCATGATTTCTGTCTGGTGGACAAATAAATCTTCGCCCTGATCTCGTTCAATGAACCCGAAACCTTTGGTAGGATTGAACCATTTCACAGTTCCCTGATAACGTTGAGCATCGGATGTTTGTCTGATTTTCCAGAGGAGTACCGCAGTGATCGTTCCGCAAAGCAGGGTAACCGTTGTTAAGCTGACAATGAGTGTCAACAGATTTTCAATATAAAACAGTCCCAGTCCTGTCAATACAGCCCAGAGTGCGATATTGGATCCTGCAATAATTTTAAGCATCATATTGTCCTTTCTTATAAATAGGGAAGGCCTCCAGTCCAGCAGGCAGCATCAGGTTCTGATACTATTGAGAAGACAATGAACAGTTTGTGTCAGAAACATTTCTTCTGTGGATGCGAATCAGGAGTTGAAATACTGCTAAGTCCTTCCTGGCTTGATCCGGAATCCAATCCCTGACTGGCATTGTTAATCAGTTAAAACCTCGAAATGTTGATGCTGGTCCTGGAATGCTAATTTCTTCAACATAATAAATCAGACTTCTTGTTCAGCCAGCCAGCGCTCAGCGTCAATCGCGGCCATGCACCCTGTCCCTGCGGCAGAGATTGCCTGGCGGTAAACATGATCCTGAACATCACCGCACGCAAAAACACCTTCAACAGAAGTCCATGTTGTACCCGGCTTGACCTGGATATAGCCATTTTCATTCAAGGCAAGCTGGCCCTTGAATACAGCAGTGTTAGGCGTATGCCCAATCGCGACAAACAGACCCGTGAACGGATGTTCCGTGATTTCACCATTCTGTATGTTTTTTATTTTCAAACTCGTCATGCCCTTCATGTCATCGCCAATGACCTCTTCAACCACGGAATTCCAGTGGACCTTGATTTTGTCACTTTTGAGAACTCGTTGCTGCATGATTTTACTCCCCCTCAATTGATCACGGCGATGGATCAAATTTACAGAGCCGCACAGATTGGCCAGATAAAGTGCTTCTTCAAGCGCTGTATCTCCGCCACCGACAACCGCGACATGCTGTCCGCGAAAAAAGAATCCGTCACAGGTGGCGCATGCGGAAACACCTCTGTTTTTATACGTCTGTTCTGATTCAATTCCCAGCCAACGGGCTGAAGCGCCGGTGGCTACAATCAGTGCGTCGCAAGTCAGGGTTTGTTCATCCATTTTGAGTGTGAAGGGACGTTTGGACAGATCTGTTTCCAGGACGGCACCATGATAAAAGGCAGTATTGAACCTTTCAGCCTGGGCTTTGAACAGATCCATTAATTCCGGTCCTTTGATTCCCTGAGGGAAGCCTGGAAAGTTCTCAACTTCTGTGGTGGTGGTTAATTGTCCGCCGGGTTCCTGTCCGGAAACAACAGCAGGTGACAGGTTGGATCTTGCCGCATAAATCGCAGCCGTGAGACCGGCAGGGCCGGAGCCTAAAATAAGTACCTTATGATGATTCTGACTCATAAAAACTCCTTGAGTGGTTTTATTGAGATCCATGAAATAACAAACTTGCTGTCAGTTCAAAGATCCATTTTTTTCTGGAACACGCCAAACGCTCTGAATTCCGGTTTGTGTGATACCGAACCACACCGGGTAAGCCTGAAATTCTGAGGTTTTGACCGTGATTGTATCCGTGATGAGACGATGCGGTGAATCGCATGATTTGTCTCACCTTACCGGGCACCTTTCAAATCCCGATTGACAGTTTGTCATCTCGATGAAGCAGAGATCCGGTTCGCCATGCTTTAAGATCCCTCGTCGCTCGTACCTCGCTCTGTCGGTTTGACACAGGCAAACTGTTAAGTACTTTTGACTGATTTTGAAAGGTGCCACTTTCCGGATCAACTCCCCGGCAGGATTATTGTTTGAGGAAAATCCGCCAATCCATGAAAGTGGAGAAAAGTTTCTTTAGAACGGTTATTTTTTCAAGACAAAAGCCAGACAAACGTAAAGGGCGTTTAATAATGCAGGGAATTCTGTTCAGTCACTGTACCCAGACAAGGTCGGATTTCACCCATACAGCATTGTCGGACCCATCTGTTCCTTGAGTCCAATCTCCCTGACGTTTTCCAAAATAGAAACTTTCATATTTTTTCCCTGTGCGTTGCTGAGAATAATAATCTCCGGGGCCATCATACAAGGGGGTGTTATCTTGTTTAAGGGAAAAACAATAAACCTGGGTGGAAATATTTTTACTGTGGATCCAGTGGGAGTCACCATCAATATCTTTCACTTGATACCAGTCGTTCCATGTATTAAATACCCTTAGAGGTGTGAATCGTGAGAGGCTCCAGGAGGTCTTGTCATATTCAGTTCCGGGGCCTGCATACAACATGGCCTGCTCCGTGATCACACAGGCGGCTCTGGCCGAGGACAGACACGAATAGCATAGCAGAAGACAACCAGCGAATTTCCACAGGCGGCTCATCAAGAATAATCTCCAGGACAGGGGATGAGATGAAAAAAAAACAAAACACAAAAATTTTTCATTGGCAACTTCAGGGCAACACCAATTTTTATCCACGTTATGGAGAAGGCCGGGATGTTGTTACGGCGGTGTCTGCCGTTCAGGCATCGGCATTTCAAGAGATTGTTCCCCGTTATCAGCTTTCAGCTTCTGAAACCCGTGATCAGGGTGTTGGCCCTTTTTTTAATGAAATAGAATACCGTTCTCCGGCATTTAAAAAAGTGACACGCAAAGCCTTGGGAAAATTGCCAGAAAAAACATCGGAAGCCCCCACTAAAAAAAGAAAAATCCGAATCAATTTTTTTGCTTAGGCATGAGCGCGTTTTTCCGCAATGCTCTGATCAATGGGAATCCGAATGAGCATGGCGGCCCCCACTACAAAAAACAGCAGAACCAGTAAAAGTGCCATTCTGCGGGAATCCAGCAGGTCTGAGGTGAATCCAAAAAACATTCCCAGAATGGTGGCCAGTTTGCCAAACATTCCCCAAAATCCAAACATGAGCGATACTTGATCGGGTGGTGTGAGCAAGCCGACCACCGCTCTGCTGGAACTTTGAGTGGCCCCGATTCCCATCCCGGCAATCAGTGAGATGAAGAAAAAAAGTTGTTTGGGCTGAATATTCAATGATGCTGACAGCGGCTTCAGAAAGAATATACCCAGAACACCAGCCATCCACAGAAACAAGGTTCCAACCACTGTCCATTTCGGCCCCAGCCATCGTTCCAGCATGCCAAACCCCAAGGCACCCCCCATTGCGCTGAATTGAAGAATCAAAAACATGGTGGTTAAATCCGCAGTGGAAAATTCCAGCTCAATCCGGGCATAAATTCCCACAAATTTGATGACAGCATCCACACCGGCCATGTAGACGGTGAATGCCAGAAGAAAGGCAAACAGGGTCTGATTCTGCTGAACCAGGCTCCAGGATAATTTGATTTTATGCCATCCGGAATTGAATAATTTTTTAAGGTCACGTTTTTCAAAGCCTGGAGCCGCACTGGAACGTTCCTTAACCAGGATAAAGGTCGGTAGGGACGCTATCAGGAAAAAAATCCCCATGACCCCCATGGCCCACTGGTTTTGCTGAATGTATAATGCAAGATTCTGCTCTGGTGTGACCGTGATGACCGCCATTACGAGTAACAGACTGGCCAGCCCACCCATGTAGCCGATTCCCCATCCCACACCGGAAATCATGGCCATATTGTTTGTGTTCGACAAATCTGTGAGAAAGCTCGCACAAAAATTCTCGCTGATCATGAAACCGACGTTGCTCAGTGTCAAAAATAGAATTCCCCACCAGACCGCCCCCGGAGGGACAAGCATCAAGGCCATGGTTGAAAAAGAACAAAGTAGCGTGGAAATCCCCAGATATATTTTTTTTCTGCCGCTGTAATCACAAAGTACGCCGACAAATGGAGCCAGGAAGATTGTGATGAGGGTTGGAATAATGATGGCCAGAGACCAGTAGGAATCTTTCGCCGATGTTTCGGGCGGCACAATGTATTTGATAAAAAACGAGGAGTAGATCACTGTGATGACCACAGTGGTATAACTGGAATTGGCAAAGTCATACATGGCCCAGCCAAGGATTTCTTTTTTGGTGACGGGGCGGTCATCAGATTTTTTTTGTGGCATAGGACTCAGTCAGGGATTGGTGGCGGGTTGATCAGCAGACGTGCTATCCTGTTCAGTCACGGCACTGTTCCGCAATTCTTGCTCATATTGTTCCTTCATGTGCTCATCCACCAGATTTATGACAAACAGGACTATCCCGATGATCAAAAAACTGATGAGGTAATTTCTTAGGATTCGCGGCATTTTTCCTTACGGTTAGGATTATTGTTCAAGCGATGGCAATTGTTTCTGCTGTGATTTTTCGGACAATCGCATTTTCAGGTGAAAAATACCATGAGCCATTTGAGATTCATGTTCATGGATAGCCAAGTGATTGGGAATAATGAACTTATAGCTGAATTTTCCCCGTTTTCTTTTTTGCTGAAGGTAAACACAGTTTTCCACGGCAACAGCGTCAGGAAAATGTCCGGTGATCAACAGTTCAGGATGATTCAGGATGATTTCGATATCGTCTTCATGAACTCCGGGGATTTCAAGATCCAGATAAAGAAATGAATCAATCATATACATATCAAAGACGGCAACAGAATCCACTTCAATGTCAGGTGCGTCCTCCGGCGTTTGCATGTGATAGCGTGCCAGTCTGGCATCCAGATTTTTTTTCCGTTCCAACAGTTGAAAGAGTTTTAGCTCTCTGGAATCGTCTGATGACATACCTCTTGCCTGTGAAAATTATGGATAAATGATGTGCTCTGGTCAACGAATGGACGTTAAGCTAACAGAATCAAACAAGAATCTCAATAGCCACAGGGCAAGTTTTATGAACCTTCTGCTTTTATTCCCGACAGACTTTCATCTTGCGGTTCACGAAGAGTGTGGGTAACAGGTTACCATTTTTCTGATAATGACAATTAGGAGTGTTATGAATCTGGTGGATTTGTTACTGGCCGCTGAAAAAAAAGCCAGTCTGGTGCAAGACTTTGTCAAATTGATTGACGCGGAAGTGGAAGCTAAAAAAGGCTTGGGTGGGATGGCCATCAAAACCGTGTATAAACTGGCCAACAGCGTGAATGCAAATCTGGTCCCTGAGGCCTTGAATAACTTGCTACCGGAGTTTATTCAGGCCTTGAATCCTTTTTATGAAAAGTTCAAACAGACTCAGGAACAAAGTTTTACGGCCTTCATCCAAAACAAAGCCAATGAAGTGACCAACGCGTTGTTATCTGTGACTGACCAGCGTGCGGCCCGAACCCATCATAAAACGCTGAAAGCCGGCTATGAAAAACTAAGATCTACGGCTGAAACTCAGGTCAATACAGCCTTGCCCAAGGTGGCTGGGATCATCGAAAAATATATCAAATAATTATTGCATTCAGGGGTTATGGAGGCTTATCCAGAGATAGACGCGTTACATCAGGAACATGGTGCCCGGTTGATTGAAGTGGGTTCCATGCTGTTGCCTTTGCAGTATGCCGACAGCCCTGATCTGGAGATCCGCAGAATCCTGGAAAAGTCGGCGTTGATCGATCTGAGGGCTTTTGAGTTGATCCGGGTTCAGGGACCGGATGCCATGACTTTTTTGCAGGGCATGGTGACCAATGATCTGAAACAACTCAGTCCGGGCGGCTTGCAACATCAACTTCTGTGCAATAACAAAGGCAAGATTCTATATCATCTGGATGTGTTGCAGATGGCTCAGGAGGATTATATTCTTGTTTGTGATCCGGAAGAGGCAAAACTGGTGGGAAACCATCTCTATCATTTTCTGATCCGGGAGGATCTTGAAATGTCCTTGATGACGCCTCACTGGCTGCGATGTGATTTGATCGGTCCCCTGGTTTTTCAGTGGTTATCAACTCAAAATTACCACGATGACCACGGAATCTGGGAATTTCAGGGCATTCAGGTATTGACAGGCCGTGAACAGTGGGGAACTCTTCCCCGGCTTGTGTGCCTTGTGCCGGCGGAAGATTATGTGCGTTTTCTGAAAACTGTGCTGGCGGCCCACCATGATATCGGATTGGCCGGACTGGAAGCTCTTGAACAAATTCGTATTTATCAGGGCATCCCTCGGGCTGGTGTTGATTACAACCAGGAGCATTTTCCTCAGGAAGCCGGTTTAGCCGATCATGTCTCTTACAACAAAGGGTGTTATCTGGGGCAGGAACCACATGCCAGAATGCATTATCGTGGTCATCCAAACCGTTTGTTGGTGCCCATTTCATGGGAGGGCACCATGTCACTTCAGGCAGGGCATGTGTTGTATGCGGGGAATGAGGAAGCCGGGTTGGTGACCAGTGTCAGTCAGATCAGAAATGAAGCCGGCACGATGAGAGGAATGGCCATGATCAGGCAAACGCTTGTCAAGGAACAGCGCCCTCTGGCACTGATTCCAGATGGTGCTTCAGTGATCTGCATTGTGGCGGGATGAGTTGTCAGAACAGGGACATTTGCTGAACTTCTTTTTTCGGGGTTTCCTTGTTCCATTCAACTTTTACAGATTTGACACCACTGCGAGAGTCATACAGCAATTCCTGATGTTTGAGAGCATACTGATAAACATCGCGTGTGACCTCCACATCAATTTTGCAATATTCAATGATTTTATCGAGTTTCCCTTCTTTATACCACTGAAGGGCCTGTAGTCCGTCAGCGGATTTTCCAGTACCAAGGGTTGGTCGGGCAATGGCATCCAGTTTGAGACGGTGCCCCAGAATTTTACTGATTTCTGTGAGCATATCCAGATTGGGAAGTGCCATCAGTTCCGCATAGAGTTGATTTCGTTCCTGTTGGTTGGCGTGACGGGCTCCTGCGACAACTCTGTAATCAAAACCAATATGGTTGAAGCCTACAATCAGTTCCACTTTTTTGAAATGATCAATGAGATCCTGGACCTGGTTATCAAGATACACATGAAACTGTGAATCCAGAGAATCCCAGACGATGCCAACAGACATGCCCATGTCCATGATGTTGTTCCATCCGCCGACTTCATCCGCGGAATACTTACTTTCCAGATCAAAATATAGAATACGTTTCATAGTTTTATACAATCAAAGGTTAAAGACGGAATATGCAACTGACAGATTATTATAAACTTCTGCAAATTACACACGATGTATCAGCAGATGAAATTCGTAAAGCATTTCGACGTGAAGCAAAAAAATATCATCCTGATTTGTATCAGGGGCATGATCAGAATGAGATGCGACGACGGCAAAAGCATTTTGTTCTGCTCACACAGGCGTATGAAGTCCTGAGTGATCCCCGATCCAGAAAGGAATATGATTCCAAATGGCAGGTGGTTTACGGTCAGAAAACAAAAACAACACAACAAAAAACATATACAAATACAAGTCATTCTTGGGACAAATCAGGTGGAACCTCATTCCGGAAAACGGGACCGGCTCAATTCACTCCAGAGGAAGAGGAGTCGCTGGAAGATATTCTGGAGGATGTTGAAGAGCTTCTCAAAAAATTTGGTTTGACCTTGAAAGATCCGCTTGACCTCCTGGTCAACTGGGCAAAACATTTTTTTCAGATGTTTGTCGATGCATGGAATGACGATGGCTCTCCCAGGGAGAACGCGTCCTCCTCCACAAAACGGGAAACAACCGGCCATTCGATGTTTCAGGACATTGAAGAAGAACTTCAACGCATGAAACAGACTTATCAGGGGCAACAGAACAACCGTTCTCAGGGATTTCAGAACAGCGAAATTGAGCGGGAATTGAACGAACTGAAACGAAAGCATAAAAAGTGACCGCTCCCCGGGAGCATTGATTTTATCCTATCAGGAGTCAGCATGGAACAATCTTCAAAAACACAAAAAATAGTGGTGCTCATTCCTTGTCTGAATGAAGAAATTACAATTGGCAAAGTCATTCAGGATTTCAAACAGCATTTGCCTGAAGCCGAGATTGTCGTATTTGACAATAACAGCACGGATCGCACGGCAGAAATCGCTCGACAGGAAGGTGCGGTCGTCATCCGTGAAAGCAGGAGGGGCAAAGGTTTTGTGGTGGCATCCATGTTTCGCAAAGTACAGGCCGACTATTACATCATGGTGGATGGCGATGACACCTATATGGCATCGCAAGTGAGAGATCTGCTGAAACCCCTGCTGGAGGATGACGCCGATATGGTGGTGGCTACACGGCTGAATGTGTATGAGGAAAAATCATTCCGGCCCCTGCATGTGTTTGGAAACAATCTGGTACGATCACTGGTGAACTGGATTTTTGACAGCAATCTTCGTGACATCATGTCTGGCTATCGGGCAATGACTCGTGAAGTGGTGCTCAATGTGCCCGTTTTGTCCTCAGGCTTTGAGGTGGAAACCGAAATGACCATCCGGACTCTGGATTACGGATACCGGATTCAGGAAGTTCCTGTACCCTACAAGGAACGTCCGGAAGGTTCTTTTTCAAAACTTAGAACCTTTCACGATGGGTTCAGGGTCCTGTCTACCATCGGAACGATTGCCAAGGCTTACAAACCGTTTACTTTTTTTGGAGTGTTCGCTCTTATGTTTTTCGGTATGGGGATGCTGACCGGAATTGAAGTGATACTTGACTATCTGGAAGATATGTATGTCAATAAGGTTCCTACCGCGATTCTGGCATCAGGGTTCATGATCCTGGGATTTGGCAGCCTGGGAATTGGTATTATCCTGCACACTTTGAATGATCGTTTCAAGGAATTGACCCGTTTGGCACAAAAAAATGTTCATCAGGAGCGTTGAATAAAATTATTTTGAGAGTTTCAATATGGAAAACATAAGAGCAGCAAGTTTGATCACCGCGATAAAAACTCCCTATCTGCTGGATGGTGAGATTGACATAGAGGCTTACGATAGTTTGGTGGAATTTCAGATTCAGCATGGTGTGGATGGCATCATTGTCGGTGGAACCACAGGTGAAGGACACCTGATGGATTGGGAAGAACATCTGATGCTGATTTCTCACAGTGTCCACAAGTTCGGACACAAGTTGCTGATCATCGGCAACACAGGAAGCAACAACACCTATGAAGCCATAAAGGCCACTCATTTTGGTTTTGCTTCAGGGATGCATGCCTCCCTGCAGATCAATCCGTATTATGGAAAAACTTCCAGAGCCGGTTTGCTGACACATTTCCAGAAAGTGTTGGATCTGGGGCCGGCGATTGTTTACAATGTACCTGGTCGTACCGGTCAGGACCTGGTTCCGGAGGTGATGCTGAAACTGGCTGAACATGCCAATTTCGCGGGAATCAAGGAGTGTACCGGCAGTGACCGGATCAAGAGCTATGAAGATCGGGGAATTGCCTGCTGGTCTGGCAATGATGATGACAGCTTTACCAGTCGGTATGAGTCACGGTCACATGGTGTGATTTCCGTGACAAGCAATCTGGTGCCGGGTTTGATGAAACGGTTGATGAAAGAAAAAGATGAGGCTCTGAAAATTCGACTGATGCCGTTGATTTCATGGTTGTTCAGTGAACCAAATCCAATCCCGCTAAATACGGCCATGTCCATGTTGGGATGCGCCAAACCTGTGATACGTCTGCCTTATGTGCCGCTGGATCGGACCATGAGACAAAAAGGAGTCGAAATTCTTCAGTCCTTTCAGGGAGAACTTCCTGGAACGACAATCAATGTGATGGAAGATGAAGCATTTATCCTGTTGTAGACTCTCAGAAATCAACGATATAGGCTACAACGACGGACATGGTGAGCGGAACATAAAGGTAATGTGACGTGTCAACCCAGATTGAGTTGATTTCCCCGTTCACATACAGGTTCCCCCAGCGTCCTCCAGCAAAGACACTGCCTGATGTTGACAGGCGATCCTCACTGAACCGGTTCAGCTCACAACTGCTTATCATTGCTTCCAGGGCCTGTTGTTTGGGAATACTTTTTTTGACAAGCGCGATTCCGGCTTCATGACAGTCGGAATTGCTGTTTTTGACATATTCAGTGATGTAGGCATGGCCACGCATGGAAAGTAATCCCAGGCCACCGCCAATGCCCATGCTCAGATAACGGTCAGGTGTTTCATCACGGGCGCCAATGGAATAAAACAGTCGAGGCGTGAAGAACAGCATCTGTGCTGAAATGAACGTGCCCAGATCTACCTCAATTTGCTGAATGGCCTCAGCCTGAATATCTCTCAATACGAGTTGCCTGAACGCAAAAAAATCTGAATATCCAAATGAAAAATCATAGCCGAAATTACTTTCTCCAAGGAAACTGCTTTGTAATAGAATGTTATAGTTCAGAGATGGAATGAAATAGCCGGAAAACAAAGCCGCACTGTGCGTTTTTTTGTGGATGATGGCTGGTGTCGCTTTCTTCAGGGCACCACCTATGATCAAGGAGGAACCAGATAATAAATGGCTCACGGCTTTGACACAGCGAGATTCTTTTAATTTTTGATGCAGTTCCACACAGGATTGTACCTGGTCGTCTTCAATACCAAGTTTATTTTTAAGGGTGTCTTGAAGTTGCCCCAGTGTATCAGGCGTACTTTCTTGAATTTTGTCTGCGATGGAGGAAGGTTCTGCTGAAAAAGCCGGAGAACTTTGAAGAAAAAACAGTATTAAAAACAGTAGAACAGGCATAGCCGGACCTAGAAAATATTCAACAAAGAAATTAGTTCCCTTTTGTATAAAAGCCCTTGTGCAATTTTTCAAGGCTTGCCAAAATTCTCTGGAAAAATATGTGAAACCTTAAAAAGGACATGATGAAACGTTTGATCAATCCGCTCATTGATTGTGTGTTTAAGGCTATTTTGGGGGATCCCGACCACAAGGGAGTTCTGTTCATTGCGCTATCCATGTGCTGGAATTACCCAAATGGAAGAAACCGGAGAATCTACCGTTAGGGCCTGAGGATTCCTGGCTATATTTTTTTGAGGAAGCCCGGTACTGGGAGAATCTCCCTGAAGAACTTCAACCACTAGAACCTATGAAGGAAGCCATGAACGTACTGAAACGATTTGCGGAAAAAGAAGCCGATTATTGGCTGTATGAGGCTCGTCTGGAAGGCCAGCGCCTGCAAAAATTCCGGGAAATGGAAATGGAACGCGTTGAAACTGGATGGCGACAGGCTGAGAAATCATTGAACATCGCAATTCAGGAAAAACAACAGGCAGAACAGGAAAAACAACAGGCAATTCAGGAAAAACAACAGGCAGAATGGGAAAAACAACAAGCTGAGCTGGAAAAACAACAAGCCGAGCGGGAAAAACAACAGGCAGAACGGGAAGTCAATCAAATGAGGGAATTGCTCAAACAGGCGGGACTCTCACCAGACAAGCTACTGAAATCCTGAATTGAGAATTAGTTATGGAATCTAATCAGATCAACGATGAAGCAATAGAATCTCAGCATCAACAGCAACTGGGCCATGTGAATGCCATCTGGAACATATTGGTTGTGGTGAGCCTCATTTTGGTGGGCCTGACGGCAGTGTTCCATCTTGACTTTCTGCCGGGGACTCTGCTAGGTTGCGCAATCGTTGGACTTAATTTCTACTGGACCCGTCGCATTGTGACCAATGTGTTTTCCAAGGAAAACGTGAAGCGTCGCATGTTGTTGGTTTATGTGGTCAAATTTGGCTTGTCCATCACTGTCCTGTTTGTGGCAGTGGTTGTTATACAAATCTCAGCCCTCGGGTTGCTGATTGGTTTGTCCAACATTGTCATTGCGGTGATTCTTTATGCCATCGCAAGCGTATTCCGATACTAGAGTCTGTGACTCAATATTCGAGGTCCTATGGTACGAAAAGCTGGTTTAACCTCGTTGCTTCTTTTCGGTTTTGTTTCAACAGCTCTGGCTTCAGAAGGCGGCTTCACATGGTCCCATCTGCTTCTTGGCTGGCTGGAACATCCGTTGGTATCAATGGGGGTCGATCCATTACCTATTCTGGACATGCTGTTTGTTGCGGTAGCGATTATTGTATTGGCATACATTGGCGGAAAACCGTTCCGTGAAAGTGAAATGGTTGAGCCGACAGGCAAAGTTTCGTTATCCTATGTCATGGAAGTGATTGTTTCCGGTATTCTCAATCTGTTGAGCGGAATCATCAAACATGGTGTCGGGGCGAGAGCATTGCTCCCCTTGCTGGGAACCTATGCGATTTTTATTGCCTGTATGAACCTGCTGGGCCTGGTGCCCGGATTCAATCCTCCGACCGATCAGTTCAATGTGACCATTGCGCTGGGATTGATTATTTTTGTAGCGACCCATGTTCTTGGCTTCAGGATTCATGGTTCACACTACATTCAGCAGTTTCTGGGGCCCATTCCATGGCTGTCTCCGTTGATGTTGCCGATTGAACTCATCAGCCATTGTGTACGTCCAATGTCATTGGCCATTCGTTTGTTTGGAAACATGACAGGCGATCACAAGGTTGTTGCTGTCTTTACAACGATTGCGGCAATCGCATTGCCCATTCCCTTCATGGGATTGGGTATTTTAGTGTCCGTTTTGCAAGCATTTGTGTTCGTGGTGTTATCCGCGATTTATTTTGAAGGCGCGATGGGAGAAGCCCATTGATGCCAAAACTTCATTTTGAACAGGAAATAATATGAAAAAATTAGCTGTATTGATGTTGGTTATGGTTGCCGCTTCTCCTCTGTATGCCGCTGAGCACGGTGATTTGGCAACTTTTGGAATTGCGTTAGCGGCCTGTTTGTCTATTGCGATCGCTGCTCTGGGTGGTGCCTGGGGACAGGGAATGGCTGTTAAAGCGGCTCTGGAAGGAATTGCGCGAAATCCTAACGCTGCTGACAAAATCTTCACCCCAATGATTGTGGGTCTGGCGTTGATCGAGTCACTGGTTATTTACGGTCTGGTGATCGCTTTCATTCTGCAAGGTAAAATCTAATTGACCTCAGCCCCGTTTCCCAACGGGGCATTGTGCCCTCAGATTATTCAAAATATTTTTTCTTAATTCCCGTTTTTTTGAGTTTAACCCTGATCAGGGTTCCTTCATTCAGAGTGCTTGAAAGTTCAAGTGTTCCACCATGGTTTCGGATAATTCCATAACTGGTGGTCAAACCCAGTCCTGTGCCTTCGCCAACATCTTTGGTAGTAAAAAAGGGATTCATCACCAAACCAAGATGTTCCTCAGAAATGCCGATTCCTGTGTCCTGAATATCTACAACTTGCCAGGGATGATCCTCATAGACATGAATTACCAGGTTTTTGACCTCGCATGGTTTCATGGCTTCTATCGCGTTGATGGTGAGATTCATCAGTGCCTGTTCCATCAACAGATTCTGGCCTTCAATATAATCAGAGATGGGTTCAATTTTAAGATTCAGCACAATATCGTTGTTTTGTATATGGTGCGTAATCATATCCAGCATGTGCTCTACACATTGATTGATCAAAAAAGGTTGATTCTGCATGAAATTATCTTCACGGCTGTAAAGCAATAAATTGTGGGTGATTTTTGCACAGCGATCAACCAATTTTTCAATTTGTGTCAGTTGTTCAGACATTGACGTCTGTTTGGGGGCTTCTTTAAGTTGCTCAACGATGAGGGAAATCATACACAAGGGGTTATTGATTTCATGTGCGATTCCTTCTGCCATTTGCGCGATTCCACGTAATTTTGCGGTTTGTACCAGTTCAGCCTGTGCTGTTTTAAGATCAAGATTCAGTTGATGGAGAGTGTTGATGTTGTTTTGTGTCATCAGTGCAGCATTGATTCGGGCATTGAAAATCACTTCACGGACTGGTTTGTTGATAAAATCTACGGCACCGACGTTAAAGCACTGTTCCAGCAATTTTTCATCGACATCTCCTGTCAGCATGATGACAGGGATCTGTGCAAAGGTATGATGGTTTTTTAGACTTTTCAATAGATCCACCCCATTCACTTCAGGCATGTAAACATCCAGAAGAATGAGATCAGGCGTTTCCGTTTTCAGGTAATCAAACAAAAATTTACCATAAAGCGTGAATAGCGGAGTATGGCCCTTGAGTGTGAGAAGGTTTGAAACATGCTCAATGATTGCAAAGTCATCATCAACGATTAATATTTTTGCCATGAAGAATCTCGTTGACCAGTTCAGTGAGTTTTTCGTTATTTCTGGAGGAAAGGGCTTGTTCCATTTCAGAAAGTGATTTTTTCAAGGGATGATTTGTTCCCACCAGAAGTTCATTTAATTCTTGTAGTTTTTTGTGAATTTTATCTGTCATGAAATAGGGAATTTCAAGTAGATTCTGACAGATAGCCTTGATTTGTTCCAGCACTTCACTGCCAAGCGTTGTGGTTTCAGTCTGATTGGCTGGAGTCGTGTCACTGGAAAAATACTTTGAAATAATGGACAATACCTCATCAACTTTTACAGGTTTGGTCAGGTATGCGCTCATGCCTGCATTCAATGCATTGAGTTCTTGTTCCTTGAAGGATTCCGCACTGATTCCAATGATAGGAATTTGCTCACAGGTGGGCAATTGCCTGATCAGACGGGTGGCCGTGAAACCATCCATGACAGGCATGTGAATATCCATCAGAATAATATCCGGTCGGGTTTCTCGACAATAATTCAAGGCTTCCTCACCGTTAGCAGTAACAACTAACTGACATGGAATGTCTTCAAAAATTGCCTGCATCATCAACTGATTGACGGGGTTATCCTCTGCCATCAAAATATGTTTTCCATGCAAAACATTTTCTTGGGAAGGTTGGTGTGAGGGTGTCTCTTCAGGATGTTCCGACACGGCCTGCAAGGGAAGCATCACCGTAAACACACTCCCATGATCCAATGCGCTTTCCACTATAATGGAGCCTTCCAGTAGTTCGATCATGCTTTTGACAAGGGTCAGACCCAATCCTGTTCCTCCATATTTCCGGGTAATGGTGTTGTCCGCTTGTTCAAACGGATGAAAAATGGTTTTCAGGTGTTCCGTGGAAATCCCTACGCCGCTGTCTTCAATGGTCCAGCATAACATTTTGTTATGTTCAAAAGCTTTCATCTGCACCGAACCCTTACTGGTAAATTTGATCGCGTTGTCAACGAGGCTATGCAGTATATGGTTCAGGAAAGTCCGATCAGAAAGAATCATGACCGGAAGTTGCGGGTCAAAAGAATACTCAAATGTTAAGTTTTTTTCATGTGCCTGTGCTTTATATAAATGAAAAATTCCCTGAAACAACAATCGGATGTTGACAGGTTTTAGTTCGACTTTTGCTTTGCCGGATTGGAGCTGAGCCAGTTCAAGGATATTACTGATGATTTCAGCCAAATGCACACTGCTGTCCTGAATTTGCCGCAGGTACCGTTTGAAATCAGAGGTGTGTATGACAGCTCCATATTTCTTTTCCAGGAGTTGACTGAATCCCGAAATAGCATTGAGCGGAGACCTGATTTCATGGCTCATCTTTGCCAGAAACTGCATCTTTGCCTGAGATGCTTCTTCCGCACGTTTTTTTTCTTCCGCCAATAGTTTTTCAGTGATTTTCTGTTGAGTCATATCGACAGAAAATCCCAGCAGAACACTTTCCCCATCTTTAAAGGTCAGAATTTTTTTTCCTGCCAGGAACCACTTTTTCTCAGGACTCGTGAAATGTTCTTCCCTCATGATCAGTTCTTTGGCCTTCCAGACAGTCATGTCATGTTGCCGGTGCCTGATCGCGACATCCGGAGCAAAAAGTTCATCGTCCGTTTTATTGATGATCTCCGATTTTGGTCTTTGCAGAGTGTTTGCAAGGGCTTCATTGCACAGGAGGAGTTGTCCCTGAATATTTTTTATGAAAATATTGACTGGGAGATCCTCAATAATCTGTTGGAGTTTGTCATTTTCATTTGTCAGCAGGTTTTTATATTTTTGAATCGAGTTGGCCATGGATTCGATATCTCGTGCAAGATCCCCGATCTCGTCTTTTGATGTGATTGGAACACCATAAACGATTTCATTGCCAGCAATTTTTTTGGTGATGCCCTGTATAATAATGATAGGATTCAAAATTATTTTTTTGGACAGAAACAACATGCCGAGCATCAGAATCATGGTCACTAAAGCGCAAAGTACCATCATGTTGAAAATTCGTTGATTCAGCGGTTCAATCAATGCCTGTGTGTCACTGAGCAGCACCACTTTCCAATTCCATGGATCAAAATTTCCCGTGAAAATAACATGATCTGAACCCTCCAGATTGATATGTTCACGTTGGGATTGAATTGCTTCCCGAATCTCGGCAATTGCTTTCTGAACCGGCACAATAGACTTTGACGCAGGGTCTCCCTTGTATTCAAACACAAGGGAGAGTGTCGGCAGATCGAATACAAATAGATGATCGTACTTGTTCAACTCCATGCCTCGAACAAATTCAAGAATGGTTTCATGCTGATATTCCGGCAATAAATCTTTGGCTTTTTTATCAGCAAGGAAGGCGTGTTGAGCCGCCTCCAGAACATTTTGGATCAAGTGCTCCATGTGCAGATGTAAATGATCTTTTTGTGCTTGATACAGAATGGGTTTGACGGTGTCATAGCCGATGAAGCTGAAAGCACCAATGAGTATGAGTGCAGGAAAAATCACCATGATGACGATTTTTGTCTGAAGTTTCATGCGTTTCCTTGACCGCTAACGGGCAAAGGCCCGCTGGCGTCGTTTGAGGTGTGTTTCATGGACCAGATTGATGAGTTTCATCCATTCCTGCATATACTGGTATTCCAGGCCAAACTGATCTGGATGATATTTTTTGATCAGTCGCCGGTAGTGCTGTTTCACTTCTTTGGCCCGGGCTCGTTTGAACACGTTGAGGTCTTTATAAAACTCTTGTTCAGAGGGAATGTAAAACGTTTTTTCAGCAGTTTCCGGCGAACTGGTATGTTCATGCTGTTTTTCCTCGGCATGATGCGATGCTGAGTTCTGTTTGCGGAAGGAGGTGTGCTCCGCATTTTCCCGGGATGGGTGAGCCTGGTCTGGAGCTTCAAGTTCCAGAAATTCGCTGTCATCCACCGGACGGAAGGCTGAACCCAGAAACAGAAACCGTTCGGTCTCATCAATCCGGATTGAGGCAAACCACAAGGGGGGCTGGATGTCCTTCATACCAAAATCATTCGTCCGAACTCTGGGTTCCTGATAGTAATGGATCGTCTGTTTCTGTTCAAAAGAGGTCTGAGACATGGCACCGTTCACAATTGAAGTTATAATTCATGTGGTCATGTCTCATTCAAAAACAGGGCCAATGTTTATCAGATCACACGTTCGTTACCACCATCGACAGGAACCTGCGCACCAGTTGTTTTGCCGAACGTATTGCCTGCCATGGCACAAACCATCTCGGCAACATCGTGCGAGGTGACCTCTTTTTTCAGCAGATTGTTGGTTTTGTATTCTTCCACAGTCAATCCATAGTGTCGGGCACGGGCCTGAAGCACTTCAGGCGTCCAGATTCCTGTGTCAAACACGGCGTTGGGATGCACTGTGTTGATGCGGATACCGGCTGAGGCCCATTCAAGGGCGGCAATACGTGCGAGTTGGGTGAAGCCTGCTTTTGCCACGGAATAGGCGCCGGCACCGGGTCCGGGGGCCGGCACGTTCTTGGAACCGATCATCACCACCGAGGGATCCTGACCTTGCTGAAGCACTGGAAACGAAAGACTCATGATTCGTTGATGAGAGGTCAGATTGAGGAGAAGGCTTTTGTCCCACAGGGCAGGGTCCATTTTTGCCAAAGTTGAACTGGGCGGAAAGATTCCGGCATTGCACACCAGAATATCCATTCCACCAAATTGCAAAATTGTTTGATCAATGGCTTGTTGAATCACATCCTGCCGGGTGACATCACCCATGATACCCAGAAATCCGGGGTGTTTTATCATGTTTGTCACAGCAGGATTCAGGTCAATGACGGTCACACAGGCTCCTTGTTTGAGCAGATGTTCCGCACAGGCCTTGCCAATACCACTCGCACCGCCGGTAACCAGTGCGGTTTTGCCCTGAAACTGGGGTCTGGTTGTGACCTTGCCAAGTTTTGCCTGCTCGAGTTCCCAGTATTCCACTTCAAAAATATCCCGTTCCGGCAGGGCTTGCCATTGTTCCAGGCCTTCGGCCCATTGAACGGCGTCAATCGTGTGATGAACAATATCTTCAATGATGAGGGTTTCCTTGATCGTTTGACCAAAAGTAAGAATGCCTTTTCCGGGCCAGACTGCCCAGCAGGGGATGGGGGGCAGGCAACGCTGTTCGGGAGTACGGTTTCGTTCAAAATAAGCGAAATACTCCCGTTTGTAGGCTTCAACACATTGCTCCACAGAATCTTCCCTGAGTATGAGCGGGATCCGTTTTGTCCGTATCACATGGTCTGGCGTCAGGGGTCCTCTGGTCGCAAGGGCTTCAACATCATTCCGTGAGGCAAAACCGCAAGCCTCTGGAGATGTGTCACAATGCACCACTACGGGATAGCCCGCAATGTTGGACAATTGATGTCGTAATTGGGCAATAACCTGAGTTGAGACAGGCTGATCCGGATTTTTTTTAACAGGCCTGTTGAGCGCGCCATTTTTTTCAAGATAGGACTCCGCTTCAGAAACCAACTGGATCATCATGTCATAGCTCGCTTTTGCGTCATCATTGAAGGTGAATACGCCATGATTCATCAGGATGATGCCATCGAGTTGGCTCCAGTCCAGATCCCTGGTCATTTCATAAATTTTTCGCGCAAGCACAAAACCCGGCATGACATACGGCACGAGCAAAACCCTGTTGCCGTAAATTTTTCGAATATGGTCTTCGCCATGAGGAGTGTTGGTTACTGCGACTACTGCATCCGCATGGGTATGATCCACAAACTTGAAGGGAATGATCGCATGAAGAATGGCTTCCACAGAGGGATTCGGCGCATAGGGGTCCAGCATTGCCGCACGTTGAGACGTGACCATTTGTAAATCCGTCAGCGATTCCAGTTTGGCCATTTTCAGCAGTGTCTCCTGCTTGACCGGCGCGAATCCTGCGGCTTCAATCGTTGCCAGATCCCAACCACTGCCTTTGACAAACAGAACCTCTTCCGTTTCTCCAAATAAATTGGTCACCGTTGATTTAACAGAAGTATTTCCTCCTCCGTGTAGCACCAGCGCCGACTCTTTCCCCAGCAGACGGGAGGTGTAAACTCTCATTTGCAGGGCATCCTGCCCAACATTTGCGGCTTCTTCAGCATTCCATAAATTTTTCATAAGACCTCACAGTGTTGGGTTCAAGAATTAGACAAAAGTACGAATCAGATCTTCATAGGTTTCTCTGCGACGAATAAGTCGTGACGTTCCAGAACAAATCATGACTTCCGCAGGTCTGGGACGCATGTTGTATTGCGAACTCATGGAAATCCCATAGGCTCCGGCGTCGCGAAGGGCAAGAATATCACCAGACTTGCATTCCGGGATTTCCCGGGCGATTTGTCCCTGAGCACCACTGGTAAAAATATCTCCCGTTTCGCAGATATTACCGACCACCACCGTTTTGACAAGGGGGTTATTGACCGCTGAGGCATTTTCTATGCGGTGATAGGAACCATACAGCATGGGACGGATTAAATGATTGAAGCCACTGTCAACACCGACAAAACGGTATTCAGGTGTGTTTTTGATCGTGTTCACACAGGTTAGCAGGGTTCCGGAAGAGGCGATAATATAGCGTCCCGGTTCAATTTTTAATTCCAGGGTTTTACCTCTGTGCTCACAGAATTGCTGAAAACGACGGCTCATTTTTGCACCCAGTTGCTGAATATCCAGAGTTTGTTGCCCGGGTTGGTACGGAATCCCAAACCCACCACCCACATCCACAAATTCAAGGTCAGGGAGTGTCTCTGCAACCTGAAGAATCAGGTCCATCGCATCCATCATGGGTTGAGGCTCGAGAATGCCGGTGCCGATATGAGAATGGATTCCTGTCAATTTAAGATGGAATCGGGTCAGCAGTTCCATGAGTTGTGGCATTTGATCATGATAAATACCGAATTTGGATTTGGGGCCGCCGGTGATGCAGTGATCATGGTGTCCAGCGCCAATCCCCGGGTTAACACGCACAGAGATGACCGTGCCGGGAAATTTTGCGCCAAAATCAGCCACACGATCCAGTGAATCCAGATTCACCAGAACTCCCTGATTGACACACCAGAACAGTTCTTCAGGAGTGACGTTATTTCCCGTAAAAATGATTTTTTGAGGAGAAAAACCTGTGTCAAGTGCCAGTTGGACTTCCAGTGGCGAAACAGTGTCAACGCCGCATCCCGCCTCCAGGACCAACTTGAGGATTGCGGGGTTTGGATTGGCTTTCATGGCATAATGAATTCCCGGTTGAAGGTTCGGGAAATTTTTCTTGAGTTGCTCAATCTGGGTTTTGATCACAGATTCTTCATACACATAAAGAGGTGATCCATATTGCTGGATTAACTCCCGGGCAGAGATTCCTTCAAACAGTATCTGGTTATTGACGGTTTCCATGAAACTCCTGTTGGTGCGGCAACCCGCTGTTTTGAAAAGAAAGCCTGTGATTTTGATATTCCGGGATAAACGGGAAAACCACAGTTGCTGTATTTATATCATGCTGTTATTACTGAAATTTTCATGGGGAAGATAATGCAATCAGACCAAATGGCAAGTGCTTTATCCTGCGGTATACCTCACATATGGTACTGAACCTTTGAAATCAAAGGATTTGGTCACTTTGTCGTCTCGTTGCGAAGGAATGGTTAAAAAATAACAGGGAAAACTTTCTGGTTACGAACGTCCCGTTCGTAACCGTTCCATTTTTTACAACTTATTCTTTTGGCGTTACTTACTATAATTTTCCTAAATTTGAGCTAGACAAACCTTTTGGCGTTTTCTATGTAGAGAGTATATTTAACATGTAGAGAGTATATTTAACGTTTAGATATTCAACCCGGGAAGAACTATGTCTCAGAAGAAAGAATTCGCGCTCATCTTGGTGGATGATGAACGAACTGTACTGGAAAGCCTCCAGCCGGATATCCAAAAATACACAGGCAACTCGCTCCTGATTGAAACGTGTGAAAGCGCGCAGGAAGCCTGGGAGGTGATGGAAGATTTACAGAATTCTGGAATCAGTATCCTCTGTATTATTTCAGATTATTACATGCCTTCCATGAACGGCGTGGATTTTTTGATTCGTGCGAATCAGGATTCCAGATTTGGCATTACGCGCAAAATTCTGTTAAGCGGTCAGGCCAAATATGAAAATGTGATTCAGGGCATCAACCAGTCTGCCATCCATCGTTGTCTCACCAAACCATGGGATGTCAAGGAATTGTTAGCCAACGTGGAAGAGGTGGTGACCGATTATTTTTTATCATTTGCTCCAGACCAGATCATCGTTTATCAGAAACTCATCAAAACTGAAAAACTCACACACGCGTTTGTGGACTCCCGAAATGAACAGGAAGTCCTGCACCGCAAAATTGAACAGATGCAGGAAAGCTTTCTTGATCAAACCAATGCTTCCGATGAAACCCTGTTCCATCAACTATTTCAGGAAATTGAAAAATTCACTCAGGAATCCGGTGAAGCCATTGTGTTCCAATTCAAGGCAGGCACTTTGATTATTGAAGAGAATCAACCAAACGCCTACCTGTGGTTGATGACTCAGGGCGAACTGGAACTCACGAAACAAGGAGATGATGGCCGGGAACATAAAGTATCGGTGGCTCGTCGCGGTTCTTTGCTCGGTCTGATTTCCTTCATCAGTGGCGAACCGGCTTTCACACATTGCAGGGCTTTGACGGATATTGAAGTCATGCGACTCAGCAGGGATGTGCTTGAAAAAATCATGAAAAATGATCCCGTCTTTTTAACCTTATTTGCCAACACTCTGCTACGGAGTTTAACCGAACGTATTAAAAATTCGACTGAAGTCCAGCTCAGACTGGAAGAAACGCTACTGAAACTGGATGCCGCCCACATTCAATTAGTGGATGCGGAAAAAATGGCGACTCTCGGACAATTGGTGGCCGGAATTGCCCATGAATTGAATAATCCCGTAGCCGCTATTTTAAGAGGAACCGAATACCTCAAAGACAAAATCCCCCAATTGCTGAATTCCGAATCCGGAAAAGAAGTTGACGCTCTGGGAGGCGGATTGCTTCTTACCGCACTTACCATGTCACCGCTGTCTACGTCTGAGATACGAAAACGCACCAAAGACGCTCAGGAATTTTACCCTTCCATGAATATTGCGCGAAAAGCCGTACAATTGGGACTGGACACCAAAGACCAATTCAAACGGTATTTCAAAGGCTATAAAAATGATCAACTGGAAAATATTATCAGTGATCTCGACACCTACTATCAGGCTGGTAGCTTTTTACGCAACATTGAAGTGTGCAGTACCCGTATTGCGGCTCTGGTCCGTGGTCTGAAAAACTATGCCCGACTGGACACGGATACGGTTACCACCGTTGATCTGCATGAAGGCATTGAAGACACCCTGATGATATTTTCCAGCAAACTTAAAAATTTTGAAGTGATCAAGGAATATCAGACATTGCCTCCTGTCGAGTGTTATGCGTCACAACTCAACCAGGTTTGGACCAATCTGATTTCGAATTCCATTGGTGCGATGGGCGAATCAGGACGTATTACTATCCAGACCGGCATGACAGACGATGGTTCCAAAATTCGGGTGATTTTTGAAGACAATGGTCCCGGAATTCCACCAGAATTGATTGAAAAAATTTTTGAACTTAATTTTACTACCAAGCGGGGGTCTAACTTTGGTTTGGGAATGGGGTTGGCGATTTGCCGCCAGATTGTCACCCGCCACGGTGGGACCTTGACCGCTGAATCAAAGCCGGGAGAATGGACTCGTTTTACTATGACGCTGGCAACAACATTTTCACACAATTCCGTGTGATTTTTAATTCATTTAAAGGAGGAGTTTATGAATAAATTCACAATTCTGTGTGTTGATGATGAACGTGAAGTGTTGGACAGTGTGGTTCAGGATCTGGATGCGCTGAGTTCCATGTTTGATATTGAGGCCGCAAACAGTGTGAGAGAGGCCAGAGAAATTATTGAAGATCTGGAGCGGGATGATCGTCAGTTGGCATTGGCCCTGTGTGACCATATCATGCCCGAAATCAAGGGCATTGATTATCTCATTGAACTCAATCAGGAAGAATTCACCGAAAGCGCCCGTAAAGTATTGCTGACAGGGCAGGCCGGACTGGAAGACACCATTCAGGCCATCAATCGTGGAGGATTGCATTATTATGTATCAAAACCATGGACGGCCGAGTCTCTGATGAAAGTGGTTGTGGATCAACTCACCACCTTTATCATCGCCAATGAACCGCACATGATGAATTACGCAAGGGTGCTGGATCAGGCGCGTATTTTCGGAGCCGTACACAAAGTTGGCGGCGATTATTAATTTTAATTATCCTTTTATCACGATTGAATGAGGCCTTTATGAAAGTAAAACTTTTTATTTCTATCCTTATCCCACTCCTTGTATTACTCATGCCCACCAGTTGGATTCCCATTGCGGGAATCACGGTGATTGAACACCGGATGCTGGCCATCTTTTTTGCGGCGTTGTTTTTCTGGATTCTGGAACCCATTCCGATTTTCGCGACGTCTGTGGTGGTGGTGATTCTGGAACTGCTGATGATTTCTGACAAAGGTCTCATCTGGTTACGTGGCAGTGGAGAAATGTTTGGTACGCCACTGAAATACGCGGCATTACTGCAAACTTTTGCCGCACCAGTCATCATGCTGTTTTTAGGAGGGTTGTTTCTGGCCGCCGCCGCAACCAAATACAAACTGGATGTGAATCTGGCCCGGGTGATGCTCAAACCTTTTGGAAAAAACCCTTCCATGGTTCTGCTTGGATTCATGCTGATTACTGCTGTGTTTTCCATGTTCATGAGCAACACAGCTACAACCGCCTTGATGTTGGCCATCGTAGCGCCTGTCCTGCAACTATTTAAAGCCGATGATCCTGGAAAAATCGCTTTTGTGCTGAGTGTCCCTTTTGCAGCAAATGTCGGTGGCATGGGAACACCCATCGGAACACCGCCCAACGCCATTGGTATCAAATATCTGACAGGAAACATGGCCGTCACTTTTGGTGAATGGACCACTTTTGGCGTTCCGTTTGCCATCATCATGCTGTTGGCCGTATGGGGTTTGCTGATCACTTTTTCAAAACCACGTGAAAAATCCATGGAATTGGCGGTCAAAGGTAAATTCAGAACTGACTGGAAAGCTATTGTGGTGTATGTGACCTTTGCGCTCAGCATCATCCTGTGGCTCACTGGATCTGTTCACGGCTTGAACTCATACACGGTTGCCATGCTTCCGATTGGCGTATTCATCACAACCGGAATTTTGACGGTGGAGGATATGAAAAAACTGAGTTGGGATGTGCTTTGGCTGATTGCCGGAGGTATCGCGCTGGGTGATGGTCTGGAAAATACAGGTTTGAGTAAACACATTGTCGAAAGTATCCCCTTTGCGACGCTTTCGCCCTGGATGATCATGATTTCCGCCACAATGCTGGCAGTTGTGATGTCCACCTTCATTTCCAATACGGCAACGGCCAACTTGCTTCTGCCCATCATGGCGGCTTTAGCCGCGACCATTCCTTCATTGGCAGATGTGGGTGGGGCGAAAATGCTCATCATCGCCATCGCGTTTTCCTGTTCTTTCGCCATGGCCCTGCCCATCAGTACACCGCCCAATGCGCTGGCTTACGCGACGGGGATGGTGGATAATAAACAGATGGTCAAAACCGGTAGTATTGTCGGGATTCTGGGACTGCTTCTGCTTTATGTGATGGTCTTTGTCCTCAAAGCGGTTGGGTTTGTTTAATAATATAGTGTTCCAGATAATTATTTCATGGGAGCGCGGGCGTCCCGCCCGCATTTGGAGGGCAAGATGCCCTCTCTCCGACCAAATTATTTTTCTGTCGAATATTTCTCTGTTCGATAATCATCGGTGAATCATGTCTCAGTATGTTATTTTATGCGTAGAGTATGATCCTTCTTTTTTGAAGCAGATGCTGGATGAACTGCAACCGTTGACCAGCCAGTTTGTTGTTATTGGTGTTACCACAGTGGCGGACGCACGACAGAAACTGCATGAAATGCATCAGAATAATCAGAATCCATGTGTGATCGTATGTGAAAATCAAATGCCGGATATCCAGGGTTCCGTTTTTTTTGTGGAATTGATGCAAAATATTTTTACCAGGGATTCCCGTAAAATTCTTCTGGGGCAAGATACCAATGCTCATACCCTGATTGAAGCTGTCAATAGCGCCCGTCTGGATTATTTTATTCCCAAACCATGGAAAACCGGGGATTTGCTCCAAACTGTAGTGGCTCAGGCAACCACTCATATTCTGGCAAAGGATCCCAATCCATTAGCCTTCCTGCAGACATTGGAACATGACCGGATCATTCAGACACATCTCCAGAAACAGTTCAGAAAAATTCAGGATGGTTTTCTGGAGTCAAGCGCCATGACAGATCAGGAACTGACGCTTAAATTGATCGGTGCCATGTATACCCATTTTGCGTCCACCAATAATGTGAATAAAACCTATCGTCGTTACAGTGCCAATCATAAACTGACGGTGGAAGGTGAAACCAGCAAATTTCTCTGGTTTGTGGCCAAGGGGGAAGTCGTCCATAAAAAACAACTGTCCGATGGCACCTTGCAGGAAGTGATGAAAGAAGGAGAAGGCGCGATTGTTGGACTCATGTCCTTTGTGAGCAATGAAAAAGCTTTCGTGTCCACTCAAACCACTTGTTCCACAGAAGTGATCAAACTGGACCGGGAAGCGTTTGCGGAAGTCATGAGTGCCAATAATGAGCTGTTACCCCTGTTCACCAATTTATTGATTCGACACCTGAATCGTCGTCTTCGCAAAAGTATTTCCACTGAACTCAAATTGCAGGAAACACTCAAAACTCTCAGCTTTGCCGAGCAAAAACTGATCGAATCGGAAAAAATGAGTGTTTTAGGACAACTGGTGGCCGGTGTGGCACATGAACTCAATAATCCTGTGGCGGCGATCATTCGTTCAACCGAACATCTGAAAGAGGGGATTCCCTATATTCTTGATTCAGACCTTTCCCGTGAATGGTATCCCCTCGGTAGGGATGTGATGCTTCGATCCATGACATCACCACCACTATCCACTTCGGAAACAAGGGCTCGAACCAAAGCTGTCACTCAATGGTATGACTCCATGAGCCTGGCCCGAAAAGTGGTGCAACTGGAATTGGATGGTGAAAACCATTACAAAAAATATTTCAAGAAACTCAATGAATCCCAACTGGAAGAAGTCATTGATTATCTCAATAATTTTTATCAGATGGGAAATTTTCTCAGAAATATTGAAGTGTGTGGATCTCGTATTGCGGAAATGGTGAAGGGGCTCAAAACCCATGCCCAGCAGGATACCTTGGTTAAACGCACAGAAAAGGTTCAGGATCAACTGGAAGACACGCTGATGATTTTTTCCAACAAACTTAAAAATATTGAAATTGTAAGAGAATATCAGGAGTTACCTCCTATTGAATGTCTTCCGGCAGAATTGAATCAGGTGTGGACCAATTTGCTATCAAACTCCATTGAAGCCATGAAAGAACAGGGCATTATCCGGATCACCACCCAGATGTCGCCTGATTCGCAGGACGAAACCATGATTCAGGTTATTGTGGAAGACAATGGCCCGGGTATTCCACAGGCTCATCTTCAGCAAATTTTTGACATCAACTATACCACCAAACGGGAAGGAAATTTTGGGCTGGGGATTGGATTGACTTCCTGTCAGCAAATCGTCAGAAAGCATCAGGGTAAGATTGTCGTAGAATCAGAGGAGACGGTTTATACCAGGGTGACTGTGACGCTTCCTGTCAGAAATCCGGAACTGGAATGAATCCTGTTATTCTTTTGGCGGATCTTTTTCCGGTGAGACAGGCTTTTCAGGGGCGGCAGGCATCAACAATGTTAATTGTTCCTTGGCAAAACGGTCCTTGTTCTGGCTGATTTCCCCAAAATTTTGCAGACAATCGCTCAGTATTTGAGTGGCTGACCCTGTCATGGTCTTAGCTTTTTCCAGACGTTTCAGGTGTTCATGAATTTTTTCGAAACTCTCATGATCCTTGAAATAGAGTCTGATCATTCCAATTAACTGCAAATGTTCAATCAGTGACGCGCCTTCGATCTGCTTCAGGATGCTCTCAATCTGCGACACAATCTTATAAAGTTGACTGTCAATAGAGGTTTTTTCATCTGCCAGCGCCAGCAAAGAAATCAGATAGAGTTCTTCCTGAATGATCTGGCGTTGATGAATCACTTCAAGATTATTATAACTGTATTTGATCAATGCCTGATGGGTTTCAATAGCCAGTTTTGTAGCCATAATTCCCTTTGAAAGAGAGCGGCTTCCGGAATCGATCCATTCAATGTCCTGTTCCACGATAGCCAAACGGCTGTGTACAGAATTTTTCCATTTGGGCGGAAACAGGGTTACATCAAACAATGGTGGTTTGGGAACGGAGCCATAAATATGAAAATGGTCATGTTGGGCTGAGGCAAACAGACAATTCGGGCAAATTGCCACACGATATGCGGAATAATTGCTGGGTTGATGATCCGTACTGCTGCGAGTGTAAACAGGAATACCAAAAATATTAACGGGTGGATGAATAGGATCTTTCAGGTTCCAGGCCGAAATATTTTTGTGTCCGCAGACTCTGCATTCCACATAAAAACCAATCAGATCCTCCTGTCTGGTCTTGGGGGTCCGGTCTGGTCCGCCACCATATTCATGAGGGTCAATGAATTTGACAATTCCATGGTTGGTGTTGGGCGTAACGTCAAACTGCACCTTGATATAAACGGTTCCCTGTTTAACTTTACTGTGCTTGAACCATAATATTTTGCCTGTAATAGGGGCAAACCCATGCTGGCGTGGTTGAGTCGAGTCATCTGGAATGCACATCTTCAGCGTCACAGGGGTTTGGGGATTGATCACCCGATTGATGTTCAGCGTACATTCCGTCGTTGTCACAAACAGGCAATGGGCGGGATAGATTTCCCCATCCACCCGAAGTTCAAGTTTTTCCTGGGTAGAGGCCAGACTTTTGGTGGCGAGTGCCCAGAATTTTTCAGGAACTTCCTGTGAAAATCCAAGATAATTGCCGATTTCGATCAATAGATTTTTTTCTGTGGGAGACAGATCTTCGTCAACAATTGCGATATGTGTCAGATTTTTTAGAATTTCAAACCCGATTTTTTTTTCGATGAGGTCACGAGGTTTGTGCATTTTAAGCTGACCATGCTGTGCCTGATACAGAAGGCTCACCCGTTCTTCCTGATCAGTGATGAACCCCAGGGCCTGTTTTAGAAACTCAACTTCCAGAGCGTCTATCTTGCCGTCCGCAACCACCATGCCGATGATGGCATGAGCAAACCAGATTTTTTGAGATTCATTGAGTTGATCTGAAATTTTCATAAGACAGTTTCACAGGGGTCAGGAACCGGGTTTCTTCAGCTTGGGAACGTTCAAAAAATAACATGGAAAACTTTCTGGTTACGAACGTCCCGTTCGTAACCGTTCCATTCCTTACAGACCACTGAATTAGGGCTTCATACTTCCTGTTTCCATAAATCGCTGATGAAACTCAAACGCTTTGATCAAGGTATTTGGTGTGTGCTTGGCCTCAGCGTGTTGCAATCCATATTTCAGATAATCAAACAGCAGATCCTGATAATCCGGATGGGCGCATTGATTGATGATTTTCTTGGCTCTGGGAACAGGAGCCAAACCTCTTAAATCAGCCAAACCACGCTCAGTCACTACCACCTGAACAGAGTGTTCATTATGATCCACATGCGTCACCATCGGGACTATGGAAGAAATTTTCCCATCCATTGCGCAGGAGGGTGTCATGTAGATGGATACAAACGCGTTTCTGCAGAAATCACCGCTT
Source organism: SAR324 cluster bacterium (assembly GCA_015232315.1). Taxonomy (NCBI): domain Bacteria; class Deltaproteobacteria; species SAR324 cluster bacterium. The sequence continues at coordinate 61,290 of JADFZZ010000026.1, forward strand.
CCGCCAATTCCATTCATCATTTTACAGCCAAAGGCATGAGTGGAGTTGACATTCCCGAAAATATCCATTTCCAGGGCCGTGTTCATGGCGATAATTCCGAGTCGGCGGATCACTTCAGGATTATTGGACATTTCCTGTTGCCGTATGATAAATTTCGAACCCAATTCATCCAGATTATCAAACAATCGTTTCTGACCAGCTTCTGATAAGGTCAACGAACTGGTGGATGCGACTTCCAGGCGATCCGCGTCAATCAATTGGAAAATCGAATCCTGAACCACTTCCGTGTACATGCAGATTGGACTTCCATGCGGGTGTTTGGCCATTCCGGCAAGAACCGCGTTTGCCACGTTGCCGACACCCGATTGAAAGGGCAGCCCTTTGGGGAGTCGCCCCCGTTTTTCCTCATGCTGCAAAAAATCCATGATGTGACTGGCAATAGCCTGGCTGTCGGCATCAGGATCCCTGAGGCCCGCGTTTTTATCCGTCAGATCAGTTTCAACGATTCCCACAATTTTTTTGGGATCTATTTTGACATAAGGTGTTCCAATTCGGTCTCGCGGGTGAAAAATCTGGATGGGCGGACGGTGTGGCGGTGACTCCGGAACATAGACATCATGCAGGCGTTTTATTCCATCAGGAATATGACGATTCAATTCAATAAAAACCCTGTCAGCCAATTGTAAAAGGGTCGCGCTCATTCCTCCCGAGGTGGTCAGATATATTTTTCCATCATTGGTTACATCCACCGCTTCCACAATAGCAGTCTGACAACGATCAATGAAGCCGTAACGCATATACTGGGCAAGATGTGACAAGTGGAAATCCACAAATTCAATTTCTCCGTTATTGATTCCCTGCCGAAGTGTTTTGTCGGATTGATAGGGGGCTCTTTTCTTGATGGCTTTGGCACGAGCTAACTCTCCATCCAGTTCATCGCCGGTGCTGGCACCTGTGTACAAGGTGATCTGGAAGGGAATGTTTTTTTCATGCAACGCCCTCGCCCGTTTTGCCAGTGCGACAGGAATGGCTTTGGGATAGCCGGCGGGGGTGAAGCCGCTGGTACCAATCACTTCATCATTCTGGATCATTTCCGCGATTTCTTCCGCGGTCATTTTCTTCTCTTTAACAATTTGTGAGGTCATATATTCCTTTGGTTCGGTTTTGTTTAGGCGATAACTTGAAATAAATATACCCACAGCAGGTTTACCTTTTTCCCGGAGGTGTCGTTCCTGCGAAGGCAGGAACCCAGCCCCAAATCCAGGACTGGATACCCGCCTTCGCGGGTATGACAAGGAATTTGGGGTATTCTTTTTGAGAGATCGCCTTATGGGTTGACTATCGTTATTTAACCATGAACGTCCACAGAATACCGGCGGCAATAGCCGAGCCGATCACTCCGGCGACATTGGGTGCCATGGCATGCATCAACAGAAAATTGGAAGAGTCTTCTTTCAGTCCCATCGTATGGACAACCCTTGCGGAGTCAGGCACTGCCGACACTCCGGCGGCTCCAATCATGGGATTGATTTTATCTGTCAGAAACAGATTCATGAATTTCGCAAACAAAACTCCTCCTGCGGTAGCGATCGCGAAGGATAACGCTCCCAGTCCGAAAATCAGCAGGGATTTGTGTGTCAGAAAGTAGTGTGCGTCTGTGCTGGCACCGACTGAAAAGCCCAGCAGAATGGTAACAATGTCGATCATGGCATTGCGGGCGGTGTTTGCCAGACGTTCAGTGACACAACTTTCTTTGAGCAGATTTCCCAAACACAACGTACCAACCAGCACGATGGAACCGGGAGCGATCAAGGCGCAAATCAGAAATGCCGCAATGGGAAAAATGATTTTCTCACGTTTGGGAACCATGCGTGGAGCTTTCATTTTGATCAGTCGTTCTTCCTTGGTGGTCAGAAGTTTGATGATCGGCGGCTGAATGACGGGTACCAGTGCCATGTAGGAATAGGCGGCGATGGCAATGGCTCCGAGTAAATCCGGAGCGAGTTTGGATGCCAGAAAGATGGCGGTTGGACCATCGGCTCCGCCAATAATCCCGATTGCGCCAGCCTCACTGGGAGTGAAACCAAGATACATGGCGCCAATCAGGGTCAGGAAAATTCCGACCTGAGCCGCGGCGCCCAACATGATCAGTTTGGGGTTGGAAAGCATGGTGGAAAAGTCCATCATCGCACCGATTCCCAAAAAGATGAGCGGAGGAAAAATCCCCTGACTTACCCCGAAATAAATATAACTCAGAACACTCCCTTTATCATAAACACTGATGGGCATTCCCGGCACAATCGGCATATTGCCCACTACCACGCCAAAACCAATGGGGACAAGCAACAAGGGTTCATAATCTTTGATGATCGCCAGCGAAATAAAAATGATCCCGATAAGGATCATGATCAGGTTTCCCCATGTCATCATGGCAAAACCTGTACTTGATAAAAAATGACTCAAGGCTTCCATTCAATTCCTCCATAGTACAAATCAGATGTTATTAATCGCTAGCCTCTACGGCGATCTTCTGTAACCGCGATTGTTATCAATTCCTGCCCCTGACTGACGGTATCCCCGACAGAAATCTGAACGGTTTGAACAATTCCATTGACCCGGGAGTTGATTTCATTTTCCATCTTCATTGCCTCCATTTTGAACAATGGCTGTCCCATTTTCACTTCATCGCCAGATTTGACCATAATCGCTATGATCGCGCCTGGAATGGGGGCCGTCACACTTCCCTGCCCACCACCTCCACCGGGAGCGGTAGCAGGAGCCACTGGAGCCGTATTTCTTGTCAAACTACGGTGGGGCTTTGGTGCCGCGGTACCCCGCTCTGTGATGACATCCCTGATTTTAACGGAATAGGATTTGTTATTAATTTCCACTTCAGCGGCTTCCGTGGAAAAATCTTTGACGGTGACAGTATAGGGTTTGTCATTGATCGAAAATTCATATTTACGCATCTTGTCTCCTACGTGGTAATGAGCGCATTTTTCCTGCGGAACCCCACAAAGAACGCTGATCATTAGAAATTGTAATTTTTTGAATGTCCGCTCCGGAAATGGCTTCTAATTCCATATGAATCACCAGTCCGAGCAGGCTCATGATTTCGTCTTCATCACCGGCGATTCCGGTGTTCCCTTCTTCCGTTTTATGTTGTGAGGTTGAAGAAGAAACCTTTTTTTTGGTAATTTTATCCATCAAGTCAAGCATGTTGGCTAACTGGGAGATGAACAGACTGATAAACGCCAGTCCCGCAAACACAACAGCCATTCCAATAATGGTAATTCCAATTCCGTTTCCGTCAATGACATTTTGAAAACTGAAAGCATCCATAAGTTTTTTCCTGGAAAAAGATTACAAAGGAATATTTCCGTGTTTCTTCGCGGGAATAGTATCGTGCTTATGTTCGAGCATCATCAGGGCCTTGATGATCCGGAATCGAGTCCTGTCAGGCCTGATAATATCATCGATGTAGCCTCTTTTTGCGGCGACGTAAGGATTGACAAACTTTTCAGTGTACTCATCTTCCTTCTCTTTTTTGAGAGCGGCGGGATCATCCGCGGTCTTCATGTCACGGGCATATAAAACTTCGACGGCTCCTGTTGCGCCCATCACCGCGATTTCTCCTGTAGGCCACGAATAGTTGATATCTCCGCGAAGGTGTTTGGAACTCATGACACAATAGGCGCCTCCGTAGGCTTTACGGGTAATGACGGTGACTTTGGGAACTGTCGCTTCGGCATAGGCATACAGCATTTTGGCACCGTTTCTGATGATTCCGCCATATTCCTGAGCTGTTCCGGGTAAAAATCCGGGAACATCCACAAACGTCACTAACGGGATGTTGAACGCGTCACAAAAACGTACAAATCGAGCGCCTTTGATGGAAGAATTATTGTCCAGGACACCTGCCAAATATTTGGGCTGGTTGGCCACAATTCCCACGGACTGTCCGCCGTAGCGGCCAAAGCCGATAATCAGGTTGGGCGCATAATCAGGCTGGATTTCAAAAAAATCACCATCATCCACAGTATTCACGATCACTTCCGTCATGTCATAAGGGGCGTTGGGATTTTCAGGAATCAAATCATTCAAATATTCAATTTCACGATCTGAGGGATCATCTGTTTCCAGAAATGGCGGTGGTTCCATGTTGTTTTGCGGCATATAGGAGAACAGCCGTTTGAGATGATCAATCGCTTCTTCTTCACTATTTGCGGCAAGATGCGCGACACCGCTTTTGGAGGTATGAACATCGGCACCACCCAGGGTTTCTGTATCCACATCTTCATGGGTCACTGTTTTAACCACTTTCGGGCCAGTCAGAAACATATAGCTGTTATTTCTTACCATCACCGTAAAGTCAGTCAGCGCAGGCGAATAAACCGCTCCCCCGGCGCAAGGACCGAAGATCCCTGACAATTGAGGAACCACACCTGAAGTCATCACATTTCTTAAAAAGATGTCAGAATAACCCGCCAGACTTTCAATGCCTTCCTGAATACGGGCACCGCCGGAATCATTCAAACCGATCACAGGCGCGCCGTTTTTGACGGCCATGTCCATGACCTTACAAATTTTTTCAGAGAAGGTTTCGGAAAGGGAACCACCTAGCACTGTGAAATCCTGAGAGAACACATAAACCAGACGTCCGTTAATGGTTCCATAACCGGTGACAACGCCATCGCCCAGTATTTCCTGTTTTTCCATGCCGAAATGAGTGCACCTGTGGGTTTTGAACATATCAAATTCTTCAAAACTTCCTTCATCCAGGAGCATATCCAAACGCTCTCTGGCGGTTAAACGTCCATTGTCATGTTGTTTTTTAATCTTGTCAGCCCCACCTCCCAGTTTGGCTTTCTGTCGCATTTGCATTAATTCATCTACTTTTTTTGACATATACTCCTTTTATGTTGAGTAGCGTGTTGTTGCCCCATTTATTATTTAAAAAGCATGGTTCCTATTTCGACTCCGTGTCATCCCAAACGCCTGTGAGGGATCCTGGACTCCAGATGAGGATCTCTCCCTTCGGTCGAGATGACACTGCTGTCCTGTTTTGAACCATTCCATTAAAAAGTGAAGGATTTGCCTGAATCGGCATAAAAACCAATGAGTTGAAATCAGCCATTATAATAGATTTGATACAGGGTTTCTCTCCCCAGAGCTTCATCAACTTTATGCTGTAAATCGCCTCTGGCAGGACTTTCCAGCCACTTGTTCCAGTCATCGAGTGTTTTCCAGGTACTGATCACAAGGTGTTCTTCAGGATCATCAAAATTGATCAATGTTTCACCGGAGATATATCCCGGTTGGGTCATCGCCATGGAGCGCATCTTTAAAAGAAGTGGGCGCATGGCTTCTTCCTGTTCTTTATTCACTCGACGTAAAATAATAATTTTCACAGCCATTTCAAATCTCCTCTTGACAGGTTAGCATTGATTGCTCTCTTGACGATCCCGCATACAGCAACTCACAATTCGAGGATTCCATGTATGCGAGACATCTTCGTTGAAGGGTCAGTAGTTATCCTCTTTCAAATTTTTTCAGGAAGAGCAACAACTTTTTTTATTGTCAGGATCGTCATGAAAACTTCTCTGATCGTTTCAGCGCATAAAACACTTGCCCGGCAGAAATCCCCATATCGTTGGCTGGAATGTTGCGAGGTGTAAGCACTTGAAAATCTTGTTGTAATCGCTGTTTCAATTGTTGAGACAGAAAACGGTTCTGAAAACAACCGCCACTGAAGGCCACCGTTTGAATGCCGGTTTTATTTGCCAGATGCCTGGTCACTTCCACAAAGATTTCTACCAGAGTCTGATGAAATTTTCCTGAAATCACGGAATTGGGAAGGTTGTTTAATTTGTCCTGAACCATCGCGCGGATCAACGACGACACCTGAATTCTGAGCAACCCGCTTTCGTTCTGCCAGGACCATGGATAGCACTCCTTCTGAGTCGGATCGATAATGCTCTCCAGCATCATTGCGGCTTGTGCTTCATAACTCGCACGCTGTTTTAATCCCAGGAGCGCGGCGACCGCATCAAACAGACGCCCCACCGAAGAGGTCAGCGGGGCATTGAAATTTTTCAGCCACATGGATTCAGTAACACTCATGGACTCCTGCGGAACATTTTGAAAACAGGCCAATGATTTCCAGTCGCCCCCGGTTCCATAAGCCTTCAGGCAATAAGCCTGGGCCAATCTCCAGATTTCCCTGACCGCAACATCGCCGCCAAGCAGTTTTTGATTTTCAAAGCTGGCGGCACGTTGTAAACCTTGCCCTTCGTCCACAAAAAATTCTCCGCCCCACAATAATCCGTCCTCACCATAACCGGTCCCATCCATCACAATTCCAAGCACTTCGCCTTCATAATGATGTTCGGCCATCACACTATAAACATGGGCTTTGTGATGTTGCAGAGGAAGGCACTGTAAGCCGCTTTCCTGTGCCCAGATTGTTGAGAGATAGGCAGGATGCAGATCATGAACAACCTGTTCCGGATGAATATCGTAAAACGCGGAAAACGAGTCTATCAACTGCTCAAAAGTCTGATACACAGACCGATTTTTTAAGTCGCCGATATAAGGCGAAATCAAGGCCTGTCCATTTTTCCAGAGACAGATGGAGCTTTTCAATTCCGCACCGACCCCCAGCACCGCCCCATGTTTTCCAGAAAGATTCAATGACCGGGGAGCGTAGCCTCTGGATAAACGAATGAATTGCGGGAGATCCTCCACACAATACATGACAGAATCATCGCACCGAAAATGAATGGGTCGGTCATGACTCAGAAAAAAATCCGCCACATCGCCCAAATGGGAAACACACGCCTCATCAGCAATGATCATGGGTTCGTCCACAATATTGGCGCTGGTGCACACCAACACGCTGAAATGGCCCTCCGCAAACAATAGATGATGCAACGGCATGTTGGGGAGCATGAATCCCAGCGTGTCCAATCCGGGTGCGACTTCCTGTAAAAAAGGCGGGGGCTGTTTGACCTTCAGTAAAACAATGGGACGCTCCGGAGAACAGAGCAGTTGTTTTTCAGTGGCTGAAAGTTCACACCAGTTTTCAATGGTTTGCAGACAATCGGCCATCAAGGCAAACGGTTTTTCTTCACGCTGTTTTCGCTCACGTAATTTCCGGCAGGTGCTTTCCATGAACGGATTCGTCATGAGTTGGAATCCGCCCAAACCCTTGAGCGCGATAATTCCGCCCTGTTTCAAGGCTGAAATCGTTTTTTCCAGTGCGTCATTCCGGTAACAGAGGATCTCTCCCCGGTTGTTGGACAAAAACAATTGGGGGCCACAATCGGGACAGGCATTGGGCTGGGCATGGAATCGACGATCCAGCGGATTTTGATATTCGGTGTGGCAGGCGGCACACATGGTGAAAGTTCCCATCGTGGTTTGTTCACGATCATAGGGAACTCCTTTGATGATGGTGAAGCGGGGGCCGCAATTGGTGCAATTGATAAACGGATACCGATACCGGCGATCCTGCGGATTGAACAACTCAGCCAGGCAATCGTCACACACGGCGACATCAACCGAGACAACACGATTGCCGCTTATTCGATGTTCGCTGTGAAGAATGACAAACCCGGAATCAAACTCAGGCGGAACATCCTGGATGCGCAACGATTCAATGACAGCCCGGGGAGGAATGGAAGACTGGAGGGTGGACAAAAATTGTTGAAGGGCGAACTCCTCTCCTTCGATTTCCACCCGGACATCTGACGCGATATTTTTTACATGTCCGGTCAATCCCAGCGCGGTGGCAGATTGATAGACAAACGGACGAAATCCGACGCCCTGAACGACCCCCGTTATTTCAATTTTTTTTCTGACGTTCATGGAGGCACTATTCGTTGACTTCGATGAAATCAATATTCAATTCCTGGCCTGACAGTATTTTTGCAAACCCCTGACATTTGTCACAAACCAGAAATCCATCTTCCGCATGGAATTGATGTCCGCAGTTCTGGCATTCGCCCATCAGTGGGATGGCTTCGATTTCCAGCACCGCACCCTCGGCCACCGTGTTTTTGGTGACAACCTCAAACGCAAAGGTCAACGCTTCCATAACAACTCCGGATTTTTCACCAACCCGTAAACCGATTTTCAGCACCTGGCTGGCCCTGGCTTTTTCTGCTTCACGCAATACGATTTCTACAATGTTTTCCATCAAAGAGATTTCATGCATGTCGGGACCTATCTCTCAAAATCATTATCCTCCTGAGAACCATAGGTGAACCAGGTCTGGCAGGTTCCATCCACTGAAACCATACAAGGTCCGTAAGGGGAATTGGGGGTGCAGACATTGCCGAACAGCTTGCATTCCGTGGGGATGATTTCCCCCAGAATAACGCGATGGCATTGACAGGCAGGATGCCGTGCTCTGGGCGGATAAGGCGGGTTTCCGTCCAGATGTTTTCTGGCGTCCACATGGTCATACTCCGGCCTCAGCGTATAAGCGGTGTCGTCCACGATATCAATCCCTCGCCAAATGCCGGGTTTTCGTACAAAAACCTTGTCCAGAATGGCGAGCGCTCTGGTGTTTCCATATTCCTGCACCGCTCTTGGAAACGCGTTGATAATCTTTGCGTCTTTGTTTCGAATCAATAGCAACAACTCCAGAATTCCGGCCAGAAGATCAACAGGCTCAAACCCTGTCACCGTACAAGGCAGATTGAATTCCGGAATCATGAAATCATACGCATGAATTCCCGTGATGGTGGCGGCATGACCGGGCAATAAAAATCCCTGCAATGAATCATCATGCACTTCCATCAGCAGTTTCATGACAGGCGGTAAATAGCGATTGGCGATCAGGAAATATAAATTTTCAGGCACACCCCGCTGGATCAAGGCCGCGACTCCGGCGGCTGTGGTTTCAAAGCCTACCGAAAAAAAGACAAATGTTTGTGAGGGATTTTCCCGGGCCATCGTTACCGCGTCGAATGGACTATACACCATCTTCACGCTTCCGCCATCTCTGCGGGCCGCTTCCAGGGAGGTCTTTGTGGCAGGCACCCGGATCATGTCTCCGAAGGTCAGAACGGTGGTATTGGGCGCATGAGACAGGGTGATGGCCCGGTCAATGTCTTCTACGGGACAAATACAGACAGGGCATCCAGGCCCGGCCACGATGTGAACATTGGCGGGAAGCAGTTGTCGGATTCCGTAACGGACGATCTCATGTTCATGTGTTCCACAAACATGCATGATTTTTACCGTGGACATTCCGGAACTCACTTGCCTGATTTGATCAGCCAGGCCGGAAACTAGTTCTTTGCTTTTGTAAAGTTGCGGGTCCATTGTCATGATCATAACTCACGTACCGTGTACGAATTTTGCGGTTGAGAGATTGGCATCTTTCAAAAAGAATGAATTTTAGTTTACAGTTTGCCCTTCAATGTCATACCTGCGAAGGCAGGTATCCAGTCCGTTGCCCGTGAAATGGACTGGATTCTCTCCTGTGCGGGAACGACAGCAAAGTGTCAACTACTTTTGAAAGGTGCCGAGGGATTTCTATTGAATTCTCATTCCTGCGAAGGCAGGAATCCAGTCACAACGATGAGAGCGACTCATATAAGTCCTCCCATTGAGGATTATGTTCTTCAATGAGCCTTATTTTCCAAAGTCGTTTCCATTTTTAAACTATTTCTCTCTTTGTATGGCAGCATTAATATCTGATGTTGACTCATAATAGACTAAACGGTGAACTTTGTATTTACTGGTAAATCCTTTGATTTTGCTGGCAAGAATATAAACAAAGTACGTCTTCATAACGATTGGGCTGGATTCCTGCCTTCGCAGGAATGACATAAAACATGATATTTCACAGGATTGGCGAGATTCATACACGCAAGATGAGATAATAAGTCAATTTTATCACAAGATTAAAAAATCATTGAATATGCTACCGGGTATAAATCTAACTGTTCAATTTATGAATTGAGTTTGAAGGCCGAGATGAGTTCACTGAGCACTTTTGCCAGATGATTGAGATTTTCCGCGTTTTTCTGGTTTTGAGACACTCCCTGACTCACATCTTTTACGGCAACTCTTATTTGTTGCACGTTTTGATTGACTTCTTTCACGCCCCAGGCCGCCTCGTTGCTGGATCGAGCGATTTCGCGAACCCCTGTAACGGCTTCGTTCACATTGCGGGTCGATTCTGTGGCGGCAGAGGCCGCTTCTTCGGCGGCTTTTGAAATCTCGCGTAATTTTTCACTGGCATCCTTGATGGTTGTGGCAGATTGTCTGGTTTCTCCGGCAATGGTGTCACTGGTCTGTGTGATTTTTCCAACAGTATCACTTTGTGCTTTCGTGGCTTGAGCAATGGCCTGATTGATGGAAGACACTTCCTGGATGACCTCACTCACCTGTTTGGTGCTTTGAAGCGCATGAGAGGATAAACCCTGAATTTTCTGACTATGTTCCGCGATTTCTTCATTGGCCTCAATCGTTTTTTGTGCCAGATCCCTCACCGCCGCCGCGACAACTGAAAATCCCCGCCCTGCGTCTCCCGCCTTGGCCGCTTCAATGGCGGCATTGAGTGAAAGAATATGGGTTTGGTCCGTGATATTTCGCACGAGTTTCACAATGTTGTCGATGCTTCCAGCCACTTTTCCCAACTGTTGCATGGATTCAAGCATGGTATGCGCATGTTCATTGGCTTTATCCGACATGCTCATTGCCTGGCCTGTTTTTATGGCAACCTCTGTCAGTGACGCTGTGGTTTGCTCCAGATTTCCTGACATTTCCTGAATATCCTTATAAATATGATCAATATTGTAGTTGATCGCTTCAAGATTTTGAGAGGACTCCCCGGCATTGAGTGCCACTTTCTTAATACTCTGATTCAATGTTTCAATTGAATTTGCGACCTGTTGCACATTGCTGGAGGCCTGTTCTGTCGAGCCTGCCACACTGACGACATTGGCGGTAATCTGCTCTGACGCGGAAGCAATGGTGCCCAGTTTATTATTGATCTCAATGGTTTTATTGTGGATGTCCTTGCTTTGATGATCCAGTTCCTGTGACGACTGTTCCAGTTCAGCAATCTGATCACGGATGTTGCCGAGAATCTGTGCCAGTTTCTTGACAAAGCGATTGAAAAGTCGGCCAACAAGCCCCATTTCACTCTTGGATTTTTCATCCAGATACCGTGTCAGATCGCCATCCCCCTGAGTCAAATCCTCAAAGTTACTGGTGAGTTTGGTAAGCGGGTTCTGTAGCGTTATTCTTAAAATGATCATGATGATCACGGCCACAGGAAGTGTCACCACCGCGATCACCATCAGATTTTCAAAAACGGTGTTCCATTTCTGTGATTGCACAAGCGATTTGTCAATTTTGACTTCCAGTGCTCCCGCATATTCCCCTTGTTTCCACTGTGTATGGCAGATGATACAATCTCGTTCCACCAGCATTTCATACACAAAAGAAACCTCCCGGTCGTTTTCATAATGCGTGCGGTGCTGTTCATTGAACCGGATATCGGGAGGCAATGCCATGTGGCAATCAGGACATTTGAGGCCTTTCACCTCCATTTCATCCTGATGTTTTTTTGCCATATCGGTTTGATCCAGATCTCTCAAATTCCAGTCTTCTCTCAGATAACGCCCCCGGCTTTCCTGATACAGTTGGATATTCGGATTTGCGATGATTCCGGTTTTCCTGTCATAGGTAAAGGGTTTCCCGACAGTCACCTCTCCGGAATGGTAAACCATGAGTTTATGACGGGAATAGAGTGCCGTGGATTTCACATTATCGAGTTTCGCGATACTATTGAGCACATCCTGAAAGGTTTCTCTTTGCCCTTTGCTGATGGATTCACGGGAATGCTCAACATAATTATCCAAAACGCTGTAGCCCATTTTCACCAACTGTTTTTCCAACACCGCACCCTGCACAAAATACAGGACAACCAGGGCAATGAGAGTCATGACAAAGCCACTGAGGACTGACAGAAAAATGGCTCTGAACACCAGAGAATTCTGAAACCGGATTCGATTTTCCATGAGACCTTTAGATCATTAAAATTTGTTTTTTATCACACGAGGATCGTCAAAACGATGGAACATGATTTGTCGGGGAAATTTTTCACCGGCACAGCCAATACAGGGATGACCGGCCTTGATGCAGGTGTTGGTATTCCCGTTGTAGCCCATGATAATGCAGTCATTGCGGGTAACAGGGCCCTGGCATCCGAGTCTGAACAAACAGCCTGAATCGCCAACAAATTCTGCAAAATGCCCTTCCTGGTAATCGGCGTAATACAGGCATCGTTCATGGATGGTTCTGGCAAAAAACTTTTTGGGCCGAAAATGCTTATCAAGTTCGGGAAGAGATCCTTTTTTGAGAAGATGCAGAATGGTGTAGGTGATGTGCTCCGGTTTCATGGGGCAACTTGGAATATTTACAATCGGTTTCGAAATATTGCGTTGTTCCAGAAAACGATCGAGAGGGATATTTCCTGTCACGGGGTCCATGCTGGCAATGCCGCCCAAGGTGGCACAGGTTCCGGCGCCAATGCAGGCTGTCGCTTTGGCGGCGAGCCGTTCAACCCAGTAAGTCAGCGGCTTATCGGCAATCATGCAGGTATGTGGCATCTTGACAGGGATTCCGCCTTCAAAAACCAGAATATACCCTTTTCCGGACTGTGTGAGTTGATCCAGAATTTCTATAAACTGATGTCCCGTTGCTGAAGATAAATCAGGATGAAATACCAGGGATACAAATTTGGTGATCAAATCCACCACCGGGACATCTTCAATGTTCAGAAACGCGGTTGAACATCCTGAACAGGAAGTTCCATGGAGCCAGACAACCATCGGTTTTTCAGCGACAGTGTTGTCGGCGGCCAGCAAATCCTCAAAAGAAATAAACGCGGATGCTCCTATAACAACAAGGGCTTCATAGATCTTACGCAGTGCTTCTCTTCGTGTTATATTTTCTCCCATAATTCCTCCGTAAAAATCATCAATGGACAGCACAAGCCAGACAAGGGTCTGTAGAACGGACAATCCGGGCCAGTTCAACAGGATTATCCGAATCCTGCACTTTGGTGCCCAGGAGCATTTGTTCCACGGCACCCGGACGACCGGAAGAATCTCTGGGTGAAATGTTCCAGGTTGTCGGCACAATCATTTCATAATTTTTGATATAACCTCTGTCATCCGTTTCAATCCAGTGCGCCAGTGCGCCGCGAGAGGCTTCTGTCAGACCATAACCTCTGGCGTTTTGAGGCACGTCATGCTCGACAAACGCGACTTTGCCGGGTTCCAGTTGATCAAGCTGTTCCCGGATCAGGTCAATGGTCAGCGTGGCGGAAATATAACGGCACAGATGGCGTCCCATCACAGAAGGGTAGTCTTCAAGACTGATGCCCAGGGTTGAATTGATTTTATCCACCAGCGCGTTCAATTTCGGATTTTTTCCACTTTTGTAAGTGGTCACAACTCTGGCCACCGGCCCAACTTCAACCACTTCGCCCTTATAACGCGGAGCACGTGACCAACTGTATTTACCAGACTCTTTTTTCTGCTCATTTTCAAATTCATGCTCACTGATGGGAATCAACTGGTCAAACGCCAGTGGTTTGGTTTGAGCCGAACCCGTGGTCTGGTAATATGAAAAAGTCATGTCTTCCTGGATCTGATTGACATCCAGCGGGGAATAAACCCCATTGATCAGAGAACCTCCTGAAAAAATCGGATTGTTCCCGTCTTTGTCAAAAAAATGCGGATACGACAGCAGATTTCCATAGCCACGGCCTTCTTTGAAATAGGTTTTGAATTCTTTGGCAACACCCACCAGATCATTGAAGTATTCATTCTTGATAAACCGTTCCGATTTTTCAAAAATGGTTTGATAGTGGGCGATCATACTCACGGAAGGTACCGTTGTGACACCTCCCGCTTCGATGGTAATCGGATGCGGGGCTTTCCCGCCGAAAATGCACACCATTTTGAGAAAATCCGCCATCACGGGCAAGGCTTCCACATAATGCTTGATCGCGCTGACATTCAACTCCTGATTGGTGCAGTAGGCGGCTTTGTAACGGGGAAGAAACGGTGCCGCCGGAAAGATTTCCCGATTTTTGAGTTCACTTTGAACCCATGCTTTGAGTCCGAGCAGTGTTTCGTCACGGCCTTCATATTTCAGACAGGCGGTGATGTCGATAAAATCGAGTGCGCAGAGATGGTAGAAATGCAGGAGATAATCCTGAAGCTGGTAAGCGCCGTTGATAAGATTTCTCAGAATTTTTCCATTGGTATTGGGGGTGATTCCCATCGCCATTTCCAGTGCTCTGCCGGCCGCTTCCGCATGAGCATAGGGGCACACGCCACAAACTCTCTGGGTTACCTGCTGGGCAACTCTCGCGTCATAGCCAATGAGCGCTTTTTCAATTCCGCGAAACATCTCCGCGGAAGCCTTAGCCTCCACGACGATGCCGTTTTCAACCTGAGTCGCGATTTTTAGATGCCCTTCAATTCTCGTCAAAGGATCAATGACGATTCGTTTGCTGGCCATACTTCTCCTGTAGATTTAAAAAGAAAATTTGATGTTGGGCGGTCAGAATGTGCCTGTTGTCAGGGGTGACTGAGGGAGGGATAGCAAATACAATTGATAAAGGCAAATGCCAATTTTCCTGGTTCCCTACCTCTGGTGGGGAACCCTCCTTCTCCCACCTCCGGTGGCTTGCCAAGGAGTAGTGGAAGGGCACCAGAGGTGCATTTTGGAACGGTTCCCGAAGACATCCTCGTCTGTTAAGTTAAGCTCTGTGAAGGCACTGGCACCAATTCCCCCTTGGTTTAAGGGGGTTAGGGGGATGTTATTCTGAGATTTAAATCCCCCATGCCCCCTTTGAAAAGCTTAACTTTGGACACATTTCCACAATTGAAATTTTTATGCTAAGCTGAACATCCAGTGACAAAAACAAACCATGAATCAGTGGAGGTTCTCATGTTGATAACTAGAGCTTAGCCGAAAAGGTTTTATTCAGTAAAAATGTATTTAAAATTTCATAAAATTCATCATACTCTGCTGAAATGATTTCAAATTCTTTCATAAAGAGGAGTATGACACCTAACCCAAAAACATTTATAAAATCTGAAAATTTTATAATTTTGACAGAACCAGATACGGAATTTGAAAAATATTTATCGGAAGCATATCAACTGACTCAGCGAGAACCCAAAATTCTGGAAATGATTGAACAGGATTTACAGAAAGAAGCCCTGAAGCAGAAGAAAAAACGTTTGGACGATCAACAATGGCTCGATTCCCAAACGCCTCTTCTGGCAGATATTGAAGAGATGAAGTCCAGTGAAATCAGCGCGGAAACGTTGAAGCTTCAGACAGGTTGCCCTCGCATGACACCGGAAGTAGTGTTTATTTTTTTGATGATTCGTGGCTATTTGGGCGGCATAAAGTCTCAGGTCTCGCAAATTTTTCTGAGGGAATCCATGACCGTACGTCTGTTTTTGATCCATCGGGGCATAAAGATGCCTGGAATGAGTACGATTCTGGACAATATCAATGGAGTCAGTAA